>JAUWMM010000068.1 GCA_030613145.1 Desulfobacterales bacterium
TTTGGTTACTATATTGAGGTTTCCAAGACTAATATCAAATCAGTTCCTGCACACTATGTACGCAAACAGACCCTGGTTAACGCAGAACGCTACATTACCGAGGACCTTAAGGTCTATGAGACCAAAGTGCTGGGGGCTGAAGAAAAACGAGCCCGATTGGAGTTTGAGCTGTTTTGTGTGGTAAGGAAAAGGGTGGCTCAAAATAATCGTCGCATTGCCGGGATGGCTGACGCTGTGTCCAAGGTAGATGTGTTGCTGGCATTGGCTGAACTGGCTGATCAAAATGGTTATATAAAGCCGGTCGTTCATGCAGGTGACAGCCTCTTTTTGAAGGAGAGTTGTCATCCCGTCATTGAAAAATTGGTATCATCTGAACGGTTTGTGCCGAATACGATTGAGATGGATCATACCTCGCGACAGGTACTTATCATTACTGGACCCAACATGGCCGGAAAATCAACACTCCTGCGTCAGGTAGCCCTGTTGGTATTGATGGCCCAGACGGGTTCTTTTGTTCCAGCAGAAGCAGCTTCCATTGGAATAGTCGATCGAATCTTCACCCGGGTTGGGGCGTTTGATAACCTTGCCGAAGGCCAAAGCACCTTCATGGTGGAAATGCAGGAGACCGCCAACATCTTAAATAATGCCACTGAGAAGAGTTTGGTCATTCTGGATGAGATCGGCAGAGGGACTAGTACTTTTGACGGCCTGAGCATTGCCTGGGCTGTGGCAGAATATCTACACGACTGGAAAGGCCGTGGAATCAAAACCCTTTTTGCCACTCACTATCATGAGCTAACGGACCTGGCTCTTACCAAGCCTAGAGTCAAGAATTACAATGTTGCTGTCAAGGAATGGAATGAGGAGGTTATTTTCTTGAGGAAACTGGTTGAGGGAGGTACCAATCGAAGCTATGGTATCCAGGTGGCTCGTTTAGCGGGCGTTCCGGCAGGGGTTTTGGAAAGGGCCAGAGAAATATTAAAGAACATAGAACGTGGTGAATTAAATTGTGAAGGAGAACCTGTGCTGGCACGTTCTAAGAGACCACTTGAAAAAAACGCGAGTGTTCAGCTTCCCCTTTTTACGACTTCAGGTCAGATAGTGATTAATGCCTTGAAAAAGCTGGATATTTCAAGTATGACGCCTCTTGAAGCATTGAACCGTTTAAGCGACCTGAAAGAGTTAACGGATGATCTGTAACCGATCTTATTGGTACAAGGCCCATATACACACATTTTTTCTCGTCTTGCTTATTCTGTTTGTTATAAACCCGCTTGTAGCTTCAGGATATCAAAACGAAAGTGACTATCGACACGCTATGTCGTGTTTTGAAAAGCTCATGAAAGACCCTAAAAACAGAAGTTCCGACATCATTGGATTGCATGCATAAAGGAATTTGGTGCTGTTTACGCATCCCAACCGAACGGGCGAAAGGCAGATGACGCCCTTTTCATGAAGGCAAGGTTGTATGCCGAGTTGTATGGGTTTTCTGGCAAAAAGAAAGACAAACAACGGGCCCTCGATTATTACAAGAGCTTGCTGAAGCGTTTTCCAGGGAGCCGATATACGTCAAAAGCTAAAAGGGCAATTACCAAGCTGGGCGGGGGCCACCCAAGTGCGTCAAAATCAATCACTGCAGTGCCGGTCAAAAAGCCTACCTTTAATAAGAAGAGATCCAATTCTAAACCAAGATCGCTTGCTGAGGTAAAGGAAATACGTTTTTGGTCCAGCCCGAGCTATACTCGTGTGGTCATTGAGGTAGAATCTGAGGTGCCCTATACCCACCGGCTGCTAAAAAAAGACCCCACCATTGCAAAGCCTATGCGTCTTTGTATTGATCTGAATCATGCGCGCATCGGGCACGGGCTAAAGCCGGTAGTACCGATCGCAGATGATCTTCTCAGCGGTGTCCGTGCAGCTCAAAATAGTCCGAATACGGTCCGGCTCGTTTTAGATATTAAATCGATCGATGATTATAAGATATTCTCTCTACGCAACCCGTTTCGCATTGTAGTCGATGTCAGTAGTGTGTCCATGATGTCCGCATCAAAGACTACATCAAAAAAACGATTTAAGCACGAACAGGAAAAGCCGGGTGGTAAGATACCCAAGGGTGCCCTGGCAAAACAACTAGCCCTTGGGGTAAAACGGATCGTCATTGACCCCGGACACGGGGGGAAAGATCCTGGTGCAATTGGTTATTTGAAGGGTGTGCGAGAAAAGAACGTGACCCTGGAGATTTCCCGGAGACTGGCTAAAAAGATTCGTCAGAGGCTTGGATGCGAGGTCCTACTGACCCGAAACTCAGACACCTTTCTTTCACTTGAAGAACGCACTGCCATCGCAAATACCAAGAATGCCGACCTTTTCATTTCCATTCATACCAATGCGAACCGGGCCATGGCTTGTCGTGGTATTGAGACATATTTCTTGAATCTGGCCACAGATGAAGACGCCATCCTGGTGGCTGCACGTGAAAATGCCACGTCAGCCAAGAATATTAGTGACCTTCAGACAATCTTTAGTGATCTTATGAAAAACGCCATGATAAATGAATCGAGTCGCCTAGCGGGTTACGTTCAAGAATCCCTGATTAGGAAATTAAAACCAAAATACAAGTGGATCAAAGACAAAGGCGTGAAAAAGGCACCCTTCTATGTACTGCTTGGTGCTAAGATGCCGTGTATATTGATAGAGACTGCTTTTATAACTAACCCCAGAGAGTGCCGCAGATTAAACAGCGCCGAATACCAGGAGGATGTAGCCGATGCCATTGCCATAGGTCTCCAACGCTATATCAAGGAGATCCATCCGGCTGCACCCATTAAGGCGCACCTTTGACGACTCCATTCTGTTGATTTTTGTAAAAAAGTTTTCAGCTAAGCGTTTTTAGTACTTTCAAATCTTGATGAAATCGTAAAAAGTCTTTTGCGAACGACATTGAGCATTTTGGGAAAAAAGCACTCAAGATGCTCCACTAACGCCCTCAAACAGCATGCAATTATGACGTTCCGCTCTTCATGAATCGTTTTCCAAAATTGCTCAATGTCGTTCGCAAAACGGGTCTTTTTCATACACGCAAAGTGTTACCGCAATTGAATAAAATTTTCAGAAGATCATTATGTTAGTTTTGTTTTCTGAGATCCATTGATCAAACTTCTTGCGCAACCATTGCTTAAACAAAGACCTAGTGTTTGGTACCAGTATTGCGAGACCTGCCAAATCGGTAATGAATCCAGGGGTGAGCAGTACGATGCCGGCGACGAAGATCAACAGGGCATCCAACATTTCCTCTGCTGGAAGTTCCCCACGGTTCATGCTTTCTCTGACTCTCATCATAGTTTTAATTCCTTGAAGCTTGGCCAGATATGCGCCCAAAAGGCCTGTCACAATCACGACAAGGATGGTGTTAAAAGCCCCCAGGTAATATCCAATCTTTATCAAGAGATAGAGTTCAGAAAAGGGTATGAGCGTAAAAGCCAGAAACAGCTTTAGTAACATGTTTGGTAAATCCCCAGCAGTTGTCTATTTACCTTGATAGTACAGGAATTTCCTTTTTCGCTTTGAGCTTTCAGCTAATTTAAGCATATGCGGGTGCCCCATCATGTGTCAAGGTCAAGCGGCAAGTTTCTTCGTTGACGCTGTAATCCCTAATTGATATTAGAACTTATAGACTTTAGGATAAATGACGCATGTCTTTCAGAGAGATCTTTTCGGCATTACCTATCGGATACTGGATACTGGATAAAAATACAAACTGGATTCATACATCCAGTATCCAGCATCGAGCCATGTTTTACCTCAAACCTCGAGGTGCCAAGCACCGCTCCTTAAACCTAATGCCGTGGAGTGCTGGCATCCAGTATCGAGCATCCAGTATCCAGAAACCAGGTTTCAGTGGAGATCCTTTTGTCCAAATTATCCCACAATCAAATTATTAATGAATTGGCATCCTTTTGCGGCATCGAATCGGAGTACCGGGACAACTGGGGTCGCGTCCACCAAACATCGGTAGAAACCAAACAGAACATTCTTAAGGCAATAGGGGAGAACGTTGATACTGGTGCGCAGGCAAATGAGGCGTGGCATTTGAGGCGAGAGCGAGAATGGTCACGCATGACAGAAACTACTATTGTGACCAGCCTCTCAAGCATGCCAAAGGAATTGGTATTTCAGATACCCCTTAGCAGGGCACAGGGTGCTTCAGCTGGCCCAGTTATTAAGGATCTGGAGGTGTCCCTGGAAGTGACAGATGAGCAGGGTATGGTCCAACACATTGCTTTCAGCAATAATGAGTTGTCTTTTTGTGAAAAAAAACTGGTTGGAAACTGTGTGTACGAGCGCTGGGGTGTGCCGTTCCCCCAACTTGTGACTCTGGGTTATTACAAGTTTTGCCTATCCGCACACTTTGGAAATTATCACAGGGCACAAAATATATTTGTTGCAATATGTCCCGAGAAGGCATTCATCCCGCCTCCCTTACAGGGCGACTGCCGCACCGCTGGTATCTCCATAAGCCTTTATGGAGTCCGATCAAAGAATAATTGGGGAATAGGTGATTTTGGCGATTTGAAAAAGGTCGTTGATTGGGTAGCAAAGGACCTTCACGGGGGCGTTATTGGTTTAAATCCGCTTCATGCTACTTTTAACCGCATGCCTTTTAACACTAGTCCCTACCTTCCTATGAGCCGCTTTTACCGAAATTTTATTTATCTGGACATCTCCACCATGGAGGATTATCGAGATTCACGAGAGGCACAGAGCATCGTAAAGGCTGCCGAAACACAGCGTCTTTTGTCTGAGTTCCGGGCCTCAGACACGGTCCAGTATGAACAAGTCGCTGCGCTCAAACAAAAGGTATTGAAGATGGTTTTTAAAACCTTTTTTGAAAATCACTGGAACAGGCCTGGCACCGAAACCGACCGGAAAAAGGAGCTTGAAAACTACATCGATAGGGAAGGTTTCCTGTTGGACAACTTTGCGACCTTTTGTGCCTTGGATTCATACATACGCTCCAGCGATCCGGAGGTATGGATCTGGTCACAATGGCCCCCGGAATACCAACGGCCTGACACTGAAGCAGTTCGGCAATTTCGACAGAAACACTGGAAGAAGATACTTTTTTATAAATACTTGCAATGGCAATTGGAAAAACAGCTTGCACAAATCCAGGACTATGCAAAAAGCCGGGCAATGTTTATCGGCCTCTACCATGATTTGGCACTGGCCATCGATCGGTTCAGCGCCGACTTTTGGGCCTATCAGGATTTCTTCATTTCTAAACTTCGGGTGGGAGCCCCGCCGGACGCATTCTCACAACACGGTCAGGATTGGGGGTTCCCTCCGCCCGACACGGAGAAGTTGCGAGAAAGCGGTTATAAACTTTTTATTAGAGAAATTCGAAAAAATTGTGCTTTCGGGGGGGCTTTGCGGATCGATCACGTCATGAGGTTTTTTCATCTCTACTGCATACCTGAAAACGAGCCACCAAGGAAAGGGGCCTATGTGTCTCAACCTTTTGAAGATTTGCTTGGCATTGTTGCACTGGAGAGTGTTCGGAACCGAGTACTCATCATCGGAGAAGACCTTGGCACTGTTTCTCCATATATACGGAAGAGACTGACTGAAACCAACATCCTTTCATACAGGCTCCTCTATTTTGAAAAAGATAATAATCAAAACTTTATTCTGCCGGAAGACTATCCTGAATTGGCCCTGGTGACTGTTACGACCCACGATCTACCCACATTGGCTGGATTTTGGAGCCACAGGGACATTGAGGTACGCAAGGAAGCAGGCATGTTTGACAGCAAACAGGCATTGATTGAGGCTATTGCAGAAAGAACGATAGACAAGAAAGAGTTGTTAAAGTTGTTAAAGGGGTTGGGTCTGCTTCCCGGACACTGTTCCACGGACGTAAATGCCTATCCTCAGATCACAGGGGATCTCCACAACGCAGTTGTTGGTTTCCTTGCAATGACTCCTTCGAAGCTGTTCATATTAGGACAGCAAGACCTGTTTAAGGAGACAGAGCAGCAAAACCTCCCTGGAACGACCATCGAATACCCAAATTGGTCCTTGAAAATGAAATATACTTTGGAACAATTTCGGAGTGACCCTGAGGCAAAGGGTTTTTCCGACATGTTTCGAAATTGGATCAAGAGATCAGGACGAAATAACCTCGCAGATTAGAAGTGCGCCATGTGAACTTAGCGCCCTTCGGGCGGACAGATGCTGGATGCTTGATACTGGATGTATCAATCCAGTTTCTATCTTTATCCAGCATCAAGTATCCAGTATCGTTTTGCTATACATAGCCCGTCCTATGCCCTTAAAATCCTTAGGTAAAAAAAGGAAGTTCCTATACTATTAAGATAGAAGGACAAAACCGAGTCCTCTTTGGTGCGGTAAATTTCCACAACACAAAGTGAATTACGGAAACACGACAAGCATAGAAACGGATTGCGTCTTCCTTCAGATTATATGAGGTGAAAAGAGAGTGGAAAGAATAGCGGTTCAGATCTACGAGATACAGGACCCCCGAGAGGCTGAAATGGTTATCGAATTAGACGTTGATAGGATCGGAAGCGTTATCCTCTCAGAGGAAAATTGGAAAGTGCCGGCCATAAAGGATGCAATTCTCATTTCCAAGGGAGCACGGGTAAAGCATAGCCTGATTCCCCTTTTCCATACGAGAGGAGTCTTGTTTCAAGCCATAGAGTATTATCGGCCGGATATAATTCACTTTTGCGAGTGCTTAACTAATGATGACGGTCACTTTATGCCCTGTGGGGTTTTAGTTGATCTGCAGATCTGTGTTAGAGAGCGATTCCCTGAAATTGAAGTCATGCGCTCGGTTCCCATTGCTACGCCAAGAAATAGTAAAAGGATGCCAACACTGGAAATTGCCAAGCGTTTCGAATCCGCAAGTGATTATTTTTTGACCGACACATGGCTTGGCAAGGAGCCAGTGGAAGGTTACATCGGTATAACAGGACGTACCTGTGACTGGACCGTAGCCAGAAGGCTTGTAGATTTAACCTCAATTCCTGTGATTCTGGCCGGTGGGCTGTCATCTGAAAATGTTTACGAAGGTGTTATGGGTGTTAAACCTTTTGGAGTTGACAGCTGCACAAGAACCAATGGGGTTGACACCAGTGGAAGGCCTGTGAGGTTCAAGAAAGACCTCGACAAGGTGAGGGCCTTTGTACAGGAGGTGCGTCGCGCAGAAAAGGACCTCTTCAGTATGAAAATACAATCAAAAGGAAGGAAGTGAACATGACCGAAAGAGAGGCTATTCTGGCATTTATGATGGGAGAGAGGATGAAAGCAGCCCTTATAGTGGCAACTCAAATGGTAATGGTGATTGATGGGCTTGGCGAGCATGAAAGATCTGGGGCAAACAAGGTTTTCTCCGCCTTCTTGAGAACCTTGTATCAAGATATCGGGCTTGCCAACAAGGTTTCCCCTCAAGAGGAATGGGCTGAAATTCGAAGGGAACTAGACGGCGGGTTAGTTATGGTTGATTCAAATGTCTCAAATGGTTCAATGGAAAATATCTCGCGGGCAATTAGTCACGCTACCACGATAAGCAGTAGAGCCATGACTTTTCTCAAGGAAGAGGGATTGCTGTAATATTCAGGGTTGATGAATTCCAAAATCGTGACATGATTTGCTGTTGGAACCAGGCCGTTGCCTATGGCAATTGTGGACGAGCTAAATGCAGTTTATCTAAAGGATTGTTGGAAGGTATGCCGCAGGATTTCAATTCTGTCAGAGTCAATATCTTGACACTATGAGGCTGATAGTCTCTGGCGTCTGTGACATGAAAATGAATTTTCCTTTTACTGTCGACCAATATTTTTGAGTTTGTGCCTTAAGGGCTCGCGCAAAAACAACTTACCATTTTGGCATCTCGGCTTCAGGCCATCTTTGGCCGATACTCATTCGCAAAACCCTCAAAATAGCCTGCTATTCCTGCGGTTTTGCTCAATCGGATCGACCAAATCTAACCCAAATC
>JAUWMM010000092.1 GCA_030613145.1 Desulfobacterales bacterium
TACCCTTGCCTAAATTACCCCATTCATCATCAGGAATTGGTATATATCCAACTGACAGAATATCGACAATTTTAAGATTAAGGGAATGATCTCTGTTGAAAAACAGAAAATCACCATCTGCTTTATCAGGAATTTCGCAGCTATAAAAACACTTGTCTTGATAGAATCCACCGGCCTTTGACAAAAGGGTAGTGTCAATATCCTGAAAGACCTTGGACGAATCGGGATAATGGATGTTTCCTATGTGGCAACGATAGAGGTGTTCATCGGGTGCTTTCTCGAACATCTTCATCGTTTTAATGCGTCTGTGTGTGAGTTCAGTAAGTGCCATCTATCTCCTGATTACTGAGAAGAAACACGGAGGCCGCTGTACGGATCCGGTTTGCCCTTGAACAAAGGGACAGCTAGATCAGACCAGACCTCCCCATCAAAACTAGCTTTTGCGTTAAAGATCATCTTTGGGCCAGCAGGGTCAAACCCTGGTAAAGCATGGTGAACTGAGCCATCGGCTGCGGCATCTTCTACGGATTGCTCTACCCCATTAATAATAACGATTACTTTTGTCACGCCAGGATTAGGGTCACTAATCAGACAATAGGTTTGTCCGAATGCCAACACTGGCAGCAAAAGTGCCATAAGGCATATGCTTGTTAGAAATGCTATTGTTTTCATGTTACCTCCTAAAAGTATTTTTGTTCATAAATGTTTGTCTTTGATTCAATCAATTTCTCCGTCAGGAGTTTGATATCTTCTTTATTTGCGAATATTCCGTCAAACACATTTTCAGCAATCCGGCCCTGGTGATCGAGAGCAGCGATGATGCTGTTATTAATCTGAGCCCGCCCATTCTCATCCAGATTCGGGGAAAGATTGGAGGCCAGATCCAGGTAAGAAAATTTAATGCCCCGCCCATCATTCAGTATCTTCACGGCCTCGCTATAATATTGCATGCCATCAATGACCATCCTGAGCTCATCCTTTGCCAGGAGATCACGCCAGAGTTTTATTGCTTCCTGGGCATTCCATCTAAGCTCTTCGGTGAATTGACCGCCGTTGCCCTCAAGGGTGTATTTTACATAATGAATGAGATCCCGCATCCAGAGGAAACAGCCGAGGCGCCGGTCAGGATATTTTTTTCTGTCCCGTTGCATAAGGGGCCAGTTGCGCTGAAAGCGTGCCCGCCTGATTCTCTCAGTTGCATAGCCTGTATGCATGATAGCAACATCATTAAGTATGCAAAGGTTCCTGATTCCTGTATTCATTTCCTCTTCCGGGTGCTCATGAACCATGCCATAAAACTTGATTCCCTTGTGGTTTCTGAATATCCGAGCCGGAAGGTCTGTTTTGAAAAGCGCCGCCGGTTCCGTTGCATAATGATGTTGTCTGACAGAATATCCGTTGTAGCAATTTTGCCTCAAGTGTTGTGGTAGATTTATGGAATCTTCCAGGGTTTCATCGGTGTCAATCCACAAGATCCAATCCATGACCGCTTTCTCAATCGTCCGGTTCCGGGCCTCATCAAATCCCTGCTCGATTGGTGATTTGATTTTGAATGTCTTGGCCCCGAATTTCTTAGCCACACGCTCGGTCTCATCGGTTGTGGTCTCATCGATGCCGATAATGATTTCATCGGCAATGGATTTTACAGTTTGCAGGGTCTTCCCCAATGTATATTCCGAATCCTTTGCGATCATGCAAACAGAAAGCGTTTCTCTAGGGGCCTGGCTTTGGAATTTACGTTTATAGTTGATCTCACCCGTAGGAAGGCCCGAGCTTTGAAATGTCACCAACCAGTGGCCAACATAGCCCTTGGACATATAGGTATAGGGTATGGCGATGAGCTTATAATCACGCTGATTGCCCCATATCTCAAATAGATCTTGCCGCTCAAAGTGGTGGATATGGTTTCGCCATCCGGGGTTTTGTTCATAGCCCCATGCTTCCCAGGGACCAAAAGGCACGGTAAGTAATATTGTTCCGTTCGGCTCAAGATGTTTTAAAAGGATATCTGAAATTTCGGCTACATTCGGCAAATGCTCAAAGATCTCAGAGGCCAGAATCAAATCATATTTACCAAGTTCCTTATGCACTTTTTCAAGTTTCCCGCATTTGAATTTCACTCGGTCCTGCACGTTGTCCTTAATTGCCCAATCCCGTGCCACCTCGATATTCGATTGCATAAAATCAAGACCTGTGAAATTGACTCCCGGCATCCTTAATGCAAGATTCATGGTATAATGGCCGTGGGCACAACCAAAATCCAAAACATTCTTGGGTTTCAACTCCTGGATCTTCTCAAATATTTGATGAAATCGGGGTTGACCTGCCAGGTTTTCTGGTCCGTAATGTATGCCCTTCTTTTCTTCTTTGATGTAATAACGCTTATAATGGTCTTCATAGTCCCCGGAAAAGAAGAAATAATAATTATCCTTGAGATCGGGCAGGGTTTTTGTGGCTCCGTCTTTGTCTGCTGCCACGATGTCGCTCTGCTGCTCAAAATGCTTATGCAGACGGTATTTATTTGCACTTCGCTCTTTGAGCATGTCTTCAAATTTCTTTTCCCATTCCGCCGCGATATCCGGCCATGCCTGCCTTTTAGCCTTGGCCTTTTTGTGTAGCGAAGTCCATTTGTGCAGAGATGTTCTCACTGTCTTGGCAAAGGCTTTTTTATCAACTTTACCATCTTTCAAGTCAAGCAATATAGCCCCTGCCTCGTGCATGGTTTCTGGGAGGGCTGCCGTCTTGAATGCGATAAACGGGGTCCCGCAGGCATTAGCCTCAAGCGCTACCATGCAGCTCGTATCCTCAAAGGTGGTAGGATAGACATAGAGCATGCACCGAGCCATGAGTTCTGCGAGTTGCCGTTTGCCCAGGGAGCCCACCCTTGTCACGTTCTTCCGCTTCTCACACAAAGACCAAAGATATTCATAATATTGTTTTAGTTGTGGCACAGTGTTCTCATACGCGCATACATATAGGTGACAGTCGGGCAGCATGTCCATAATGCCGCCATCGCTCACAAGATTCTCAAGACCGCGTTCCGGGCGTGAGGCATATACTAGGGAATTGGGCTCACGGTCAAACACTTCAAGCCCCTCATATTCCTCATAGGCGATGCCGTTCTTTGTCGCTGTGATGAAATTTTCCGGGATTCCATAAACCTCCGAGACCTGCTTCTTATGGAATTCCGAAACTGTGAATACCTGATCAATGTTCATCAATTGTGGTTGCACGGCCATAGATTGCCGATGGAGCGCGAGATCATGTAACCACCAGATATTGAGTTTGCTATTATAAATCTTTGTAAAGGAATGCCAATGGCGCTGTGCAATTACTACGTCATAGGGTGCCGTCATGACATAATGGAAGCGTTCGCCCAGGGGCATATCCTCACGGGGCCTACCCAAAAACTCATAGACCACCCCGTCCCAGTTGCCTTTTTTCTCGCTGTTCGTGAACACGACTACACTATGACCGCGTTTTGTGAGCTCGCGAGCCATGTAGTATCCGGCGCTTTCAGAACCACCGAGACTTTTTCCGTCCGTTATTGTGGAGCCATTAAAAGGCATCCCAGGGACGGCCATTGCGATGTGCATAAATCCCTCCTGTGTTTAGAGTTTTTCTCTTATAAGCTCAAGTAGAGCGTCTTTCTTGATATACTGAGCAGGTAAATCAATGCCCATTTCCTCTGCCTTTTTTACCAATTCCTTATAGGTTAGGTCTCCGAGGTCAATCCTGGCTTTTATGCCATCACCCTCATCTGCCGTATCAAACACCTGATCGGGCCGGGGAAAGTCATCTTCGCTTATGCCCCGTGCATAATCTTCTTTTGTGGGCTTTATAAGCCCAGCTCTTATTGCGTCATCTCGTAACATGATATCCCTCTCTTAAAAAAGGGGGCCCGGAGGCCCCCTCCGGTTACTGATTAATAAAAACTACACGCTGGTTACATGAGTCATCAGAAATCCAAGATTCTTGGCTGTGATCTTCTCATCCTGATAGTAACCAAGCTCAATTTCCTCACTCTTGGTCTTCGGGTCAAATGGATGCCGCTCCGCGATCATGTTCGGCAAACTGGGCTTATTCCATCTGAACGAATACATGAATGAAGGTTCCTCCGTGGTTGGGCCAGTTGGTGCGTAATACCACAACACATTATCGCCCCAGAGCATGCTTAATGATACGCTCTGCCCTTCCTGTACGGTGTTGTAATAAGTCTCGCCGACATGAAATGCATCAAGCTCAAAGATTGCCTTCATGTTCTCGCGGCTTATATACCGGACACCTGTACCGCCTGACTTTCCGGCATATCCATGAACGACTGCTATGAGATCTTGATGCTGCCTGAGATATCTCCATGCCATGGCACCCATGATGCACCGATTCGGCTTATAGCCAGTCGAATCCTGGACATTGCCTATGGCCGTCCAGCAATCGAGCATAGGATCGCTGTAACCGGACCGGCCTTCGATCCAGTCTGAAGTGATCGTGGCGTAAGAGCCCACGTTGCTCCCACTGGTGCATTTCATTGCCAGCCGGTATTCCCAACCCAGCATGAGTTTGGATTTGATATATTTTGTCCGGCCTTCCCGCATTTCGCTGATGAAAACCGGGTCCATATTTTCCCTGTCCTCAAGATTCAAGAGCATTTTAAGGGCATAATTGTCCGCGAAATATTGTTCAGATGAGACACCTCGCTCAATCTTATTCGCTTCCGTTCCAGGAGCCCTTTTGTCATCCTCTACTCTGAAGGCGTCCGCCGCATCCCATATAATGTAATTATCGCTTTGCTTGGCCACCGGGACGATGGGGGCGATAACATCGGCGATCATGCCCATGGGTTTGTATTGCATCGCTATATTCGATAAATGCTGATCTATGTGCAGGTCGTGACCTGTAGCTCCTCCTCCTGCCATTTTAAATCACCTCCTAGTTTATAGTGAACTTACGTATGAAGGTACGGCGAAATTAAAGAATCCTGTGCCGATACTTCCGCTGGTAATCGCTGCTTTTGCCCTGCCGACGGTATAATAGCCACTAGCAGCGGTTATAAAATAGCCATCTGTCGTGACTTTAATCCTGGCATTAGCACTAATAGCAGCACCCGCCCGACACTTGAATTCTCCCATTATACCAAGTTCCGTAAACTCATTATTTTTCGGTTTATTAAGTATGATCCCAGCGGCTTCGCAACCTTTATCAGCTCGTTCGCCATCATCCAATGCGATTGCATGATATTGTTTTGCGCTATGGTCTTCACCCGCTTGAATTTTGCTCGTAACTGCAAATTGACCTTGTATTGCCATAAAACTTCACCTCCTACATTGACGAAACGTAGCCAAAGGTTCCACCGAGAAACACGGCGCTCCCGAGTGCATCGCTTCCGATATTTGTTAGGGCTTTTGCGATAGCATAATAACCGGAAGTGACTGGCGTAAGATAACCGGACTCCGCTACCATCAAAGAATCCCCAAGGGAAGCAACTACTGCAGGACCGATGCGCACATTCATGACCCCATGAAGGCCAAAATTGGCAGCGACTGCAGCGGTTGTAGCACCAAGCGCTACGGCATCAGCTTCTTGACAAATATCGGCTTGCTCATGATCGACTAAATGCATTACCGTTCCCGCAATCATGTCAACGCTCGATGTAAGCGATGCCATGATTATATTTGACTTGTCTGTTCCGGTTGGAAGATTAAAAAGCCCTGTGCCTATTGACCCGGAGGTCACGGTTGCCTTGGCTTCTCCTAAGATTGGATCATTGCTATCGGCGGTTGTAAACCAGCCGGAAGTTGTCACTACTAGTTTCGCACCTGCTGAAATCGCTGCACCGGCGGCAAACTTCATCTCGCCCACATACCCGAGAGACAAAAATTCCCCATCTTTGGGCTTATTGAGCAAGATGCCGCTTGTTTCCTCGCCGTTATTTGCGAGCTTTCCGTCAACCAGGGCGATAGCATGGTACTGAAAGGCAGATGTGTTAAGGTCTTCCGCTGCCTTAATCGTTGTGTTAAAGCGTACATTCTGAGTGGCCATGTACTATCACCTCCTCATATTTGTATGGCCCATTACAGGTCTTCTAAAGCGTATCGCTTGGCAAGATCCTTATCAGAATCGAGCACGGCCTTGGAAGCCTCGGCATAATTCACATCCTTGTGATCGGCCATGTATTTCTTGGTCTTGGCCGCGAGCTCTTCGCTCACCGTTTTGTGATCGCCCTCTCCCTCGTCTTCACCTTCCTTGCCCTTTTCCGTGATATCAAACACCTTGGCATGGGTCTCAAAGCACTTTTTGAAGGCATCGAATGTGATAGAGAAACCGGCCTCATCGGTGTAAACGTGAGTGTCGAGGTCTTTGGTCAGGATATCCCGGGCCGCCGGGGTCATCTTGCCATCCTTGACCATCTGCTCACAGAAAGCCTTGACTTCATCAGTCCGGGCCGTTTTGAGACCATCGGCCTTCTCTTTTTTCAGAGTTTCGGCTTCGGCTTTATAGGTCTTGCTCTCACCTTCTGATGTTGTTAATTTGGTGTTTGCCGCATTAAGCTCATCAGTAAGTTTTTTGATTTCTTTCTCTTTCTCGTCCATGTCATTCTCCTCGTCTTTCTCAGGTTTAATTTCCCCACTCTCGTTGACATCAAAGCTGTAACTGGCCATTTTTTCAAACGTCCCGGCTTCGGGAGTCAGGCTCAGAAAGGCTTCCAGGTCCGCAAGATTACTAACTGCGGGGATATCGGTTCCTAACAATCCAACGGCGGATAAAACCCGTTTAAAGGTCTTGCCGCCTTCTTTCAGGTTCCAGTAGATCTCGGCGCTGATTCGTTTGTACCGGTTCGCCTTGATCGCCTTGTAAAGTATTTCAGGCACATCGCTCAAAGTGGCTATCAGCTTGTCGCCGACTTTTTTCAGATGTTTGACCCACCCGAGGGCAGGTTGCCCGTCTTCCAAATGCATTTTGTTGTCATGCGCCAGTTTTACCGGCGGCTTGATTTTTTCCTGTAGTTCATAGAAGGCCGCCACTATCTCATTGAGATCGCCTTCCGTGTATGCGTCACCATTCCAAATCCCGACACTGAATATTT
>JAUWMM010000154.1 GCA_030613145.1 Desulfobacterales bacterium
AATCACTCCCGACAGCTGGCAAGACTGGGGCGCTGCGTTTGCTCCCCCGCCGGAAAATCTGTCGATCGAGTTCCCGAATATAAATATTCTTGACAGCAACTCGTGTAGCGCGTGCCAGTCAACTCTATTTCTGTTCTTGAGGCATTACGGAAATCGCCTTTTGGACTACTTTCCTTCTGATACCGATGTACGCATTGCTATCGGAAAGGGCCACGAGGAAGTGCCGAAAGGCACTCTCTGCGTCGGTAATTGCACGGCACTGCATCGCGGCCATGGAATCTTTATTCCAGGATGCCCCCCGGTCAGCAGTCAGATCCTAACCGCTGTTTCAGGCAAGCCGTCGGTCGACAGTAAGGATGGCCACGTTGTAACGTCGGACATCGCTGTGGGCGGCGCACCGGAGGAAACGCCGGAGGAAACGCCGGAGGAAACAAAAGAAAAGTGAAGCCTCCCTGTGCTCCCGCACAGGGCATCCTGACTGTGTCTCAGGATGGCGAAACTCGCCAAAGCAATAACCCGCCTTCGCCGAGGCTATGGCGGGTCACCACGCCATCCATCCCCGTGCTTCCGCACGGGGCATTCTGGCGAAGGTGAGTGAAAAAGCCTCTATCCAAATAGACCTGCCACACAGCCCGTCATCAGGCACGCCAGTGTGGCGGCGTAAAGGGCCCGGAAACCCAACTGGGCGAGATCTTTTGCCCGGCTCGGCGCTATGGCCGAAAATCCCCCCACAAAGATAGCCAGAGAAGCAATGTGTGCGAACCCGCAAAGGGCATAGGAGGCAATCGTAATGCTCCTTGGGTCCGTAACCATACCATCCTTGATCAACTGGTGCAGGTGCTGGTAGGAAACGACCTCGGTCACGATTGTTCTTTCCCCTAAAAGGGTAGCAATGTGTTCCACGTCTTGAAACGGCACCCCCATGAGAAGCGTGATCGGATAGTAAAGGTATTTCAGGATCAGTTGAAGGGAAAGACCGATTCCGAAAAGCTTAGCCCCTACAAAACCCAAGAACCAGTTGAACATGGAGAGCAACCCCAGGAATGCCAACAGAAGGGTGATGATCCCAACACAAAGTTTCACGCCATCGTTGGCCCCCATAATGATCGATTCTATCCAGGTGCTGGAACGGCGATCTTTTTCTACCTGAACGCTCATGCCCAAGGTCGTTGGTCTTTCGACTTCAGGTACAACCAGCTTTGACATGATAATGGCAGCCGGTGCGCTGATGACGGATGCCGATAGCAAATGGCCGGCTATGGATGGAAATTCCCTGTGTAAGAATCCCACATACAGAGCGAGCACCGTGGAAGCTATGGTACCCATGCCTGCTGTAAGGACCGTGCAGAGTTCTGATCTGGTCATCTCCCGGATATAGGGTCTTATGGTCACGGCGGATTCTATCCCTACAAACATGTTGCTCGAAGCGCACAATGCCTCTGCCCCGCTGATTTTCATTAAGTAAGTAAATATCCCGGCAAAGACCTTGATGATGGCTGGAATGATATTCAGATGATAAAGAAGAGAAACAAGCGCTGAAAAAAATATGATCGAAGGGAGCACTTGGAAGGCAAGTATGAAACCAGGTGAGGTTTCTCCCATGGGGCCGATTTCCCCGGGTGATATTGATAGTGGCCCAAAAACAAAATAAATGCCCTCTTTGGCAAAAGAGAGCACCCTTAATACTGCATCGTTTAACAGAGAGAAGATGACAACGCCTGCCGAGAGCTTAAAGACAATAAACGCGAACACAAATTGAAACAGGAGACCGGTGAGTATCAATCTGACATTGATGTTTTTCCTGTCCCTTGAAACCACCCACGCCAGAAACATCAGGACAAAAAGACCCACCAAGCTTATCAGTCTATCCGGCATCAATCAGCACCTTTTGATTTCGGAATGCGGAACAAAAGATTTGAGGCAAAAAATCCTTGTTAAATACCTGAAATCCTAAATTCGCAATTCCCCAATTCATTTCAACGTCCAAGCAGGGAGGCCAGTTTGTCAGCGGCTTCCCGTCCAATCGTCTTTTTTGCCCTGGCAAGGCCAACCGTGTAAAGACCCAGGCACCTGTATAGTTGAAGAAGCTCGGGGGCATCCTTTTCTATGGCCTTAAGGTGGGCTGACACGGTTGCCACATCTCCCCGGGCAATGGGTCCTGTCAGGGCGGCGGGTATCCCTTTTTCGCCGATATTACTCAGGGTGCCTCTGATCAAAGGAAGCAAAGCATTGAAAGAAGTATCCGTCGCCAATCCTGCCGCTTCATTTAATTCAAGGGCAAGATGTATCAGCGTCACCAGATAGTTGGAGGCTGCTACTGCTGCTGCGTGGTACAGCATCTTTTTTTCTGCTGTAATTTCCAACAGGATACCGCCTATATCTTCTACCATTTGACGGACAATTGGAAGAGCGCTACTGTCACCTTCAATGGTACAAAAAGAGCCGGGCAACAGACTGACGGCCTGATCAACCGAGGCAAAGCTTTGGAGGGGATGAAGGTTTGCAACCTCAGCCCCGCAGTCTCTTGCCGACGACAGAATGTCTGACGAAAGGGCGCCGCTGCAATGAATCACCACCACATTCTTATCAAAGCCCCTGTGTTCTGATATGCTCATGCATGTGGATTCAATTAGATCATCAGGAGTGGTGATGAATACAACGTCCGCCCCTCGGGTGACCTCCCAAGGAAAACTTGAGAATCGCTCTGAACCTGTTACCCCGGCAGCCCTGCGGGCTGTCTCAAGATTGCTCGTGGCCACCCCGGAAATACGGTAGTCAACATCTCTGAGAAGCTTACCAATGGCCGTGCCCACGGTCCCACAACCGACTATAGCAACCCTGGGCTTTATTTTTCCGACAAGAAGAGCTTGCATGTCCCCACCCCCTCGTCTTCTATTTGCAAGGTCACATGGTTAATCCCGAATCTGTCGTTTATCAGGCGTGTCAATTTCTCGAGAATTTCTTTGTTTCGTCCCATGTCCTCAACAACTACGTGAGCGCTCAACGAATCTACCTGCGAGGTTAAGCTCCATATGTGCAGGTCACATAGCCCGGTCACGCCATCAACAGAAAGCATTGCCTGTTTGATCTTGTCCAGATCAATATACGGCGGCACTCCCTGCATGAGGATGTTCACCACATCCCACAGTAGACGCCATGCGCTGTATATAATCAAAAGCCCAATCAGAATGCTGACAAGCGGGTCAAAGAGCGTCCAACCGGTGAGGCTTATTACCACAGCCGCAGTGATTGCCCCCACAGATCCGGCGGCATCACCAATAAGATGGAATAGAGCACCTCTGATGTTCAAGTTTTCCGCTCCGGCCTTATGCAAAAGATATATGCCCAACAGGTTTATGATCAACCCCAGGATAGCGATAAAAAGCATGGGCACACTTTTCACCGGGGCCAGATGCTGAAAACGGCTGTAAGCCTCCCCGAAAATCCAAAGCGCAATCAGAATAAGCAACACGCCGTTTATGAATGCGGCAACTACTTCAAAACGGTAATATCCGTATGTTTTGGTCTGGGAAGGTTTCCTCGAGGAAAGCCAAAAGGCAAACAGGCTTAGTCCCAGGGCAAACATGTCTGAGAGCATATGCCCTGCATCCGAAAGAAGCGCCAGGCTGTTGGTCCAAAGACCCCCCAACACCTCGACCACAAAGAAAAGAGAGGTCAGGACAAGGATAACACGAAGTTTTGATCTGCCCGTTTCTCGAAGCGAGCTGTGACTGTGGTTTTGACAATGGTGTTCCACGAAGATTTCACCCAAGACAGCTCAGATAATGCCCACCCAGCAACTCCGGATGGACACGACGCAGTTTCCTATTCAGAAATGAGCAATTTTTCGCAAGGTCAAGGAAATCAAGGTCTATCCATCCTCAAACGGCCTTCTGCAAACAGCTGAATGCATACCGGATAAAGCTGCCATTCAAGCTTGAGGCCTTTTTCTCTGACCGTATCAATGGTGTCGTCAGGCGTGATCTCAAAAGCCTTCTGTCCTATAATACGTCCGGTGTCTTCTCCATAGTCAACAAAATGAACTGTGCAACCTCCCACCTTGCAACCATAGCGATACGTGTCACCGTAACCATCCGGGCCTGGAAAGGATGGAAGTAGAGAAGGGTGAATATTCATGATCCGGGGTTGTGACGGATCTGAGTTCACGCGGTCAATGAAATAAGGGGTAATTATTCGCATGAAGCCTGCCAGGACCAGAAGATCAAACGGATAGGCTTCCATTTCTTTAAGCAGGGATGCCTCGGCAATGGCCCTGGAGCGAAAGTATTGTTCCACCTTAGCCCGGTCCGAAGAGAGTGGGGAGACGCGTTGCTTGGCCAATACTGTTTCCAGATCAAAGCCCTCGGGAACCGGATCTTTTAGTGGTTTCCCCCGGGTCTCTTTTATGATTGCCCGATAATCGACTGCAAAGGTGGGGATCCCAAGCTTCTGTGCCCTCTTGAGACCGTAAGCCTCTGGGTTGTCCGAACCCACAAAGACGACCCTTGCATCTATTCGGTTCGACCTGTAGGCGTCGATGATTGCCTGTAGATTGGTCCCACCCCCTGAGATCAGGACGCCAACGCGAATTTTTTGAGCCATGGATATGTGACTATCAGCAGGCCATGAACCTGTCAATAGGAATGACTTTTTTTGCCTTGACTTTGAACCTGTTAAAAACTATAGGTTTTTTATGCAAAGTCACCGACTTGCGCGTCTTCTCCAAATCATCGTTGAGGTCAGAACACAGCCCGACAGATTCCCCGATCAAGTCGCAAGAGACCTTGGAATCTCTACCAGACAATTCTACTATGACCGGAATCAGCTTGCCCAGATGGGGTTTCGATTCTCACGTGAAAGAGGCCGCTTCACTATCCTTAGCGATCCAGTGGTCACCATTGGGAAGCTCCCCCTCAGCGAGCTCCTGGCCTTTGTCTTGGCTACTCGTCACCTATTTGCCACCAGAGATTTTTCTATCGTAAGACGTGCACTGAACGGGCTTTACAACATTGTTAACCACTTACACGAGCCCCAGAAAGAGCTTCTGAGGTCTGTCATCCAGGATGTTATTATCAGGGACGGCTTTGGTTGCAGGCCTGACATCCTCGAAGACATAATACGTGCGGTTGACGAAAAGAAGCGTATCCTGGTGCACTTTCGGCATGGCGCTTCAGGGAGCCGAACCGCACTGGACCCGTTCGCACTCTGTTTCAGGAAGTCCAAGCTTTTTTTGGACGCATATGCGGTCGAAAGAAAGAAACGAAGACGATACAGAGTTGGAACTATAGACAAAATCGTATTCACCCCGTTTTACAGGCCGGAATACTCAGGGGTGGAAGGGAAAGGAGAGGGTTTATGAGAGAAGTTGTCATTGTTAGTGCTGCCAGAACAGCTGTCGGGACATTTCGGGGCGCTTTATCAAGCATCCCTGCTACTGACCTCGGAGCCAATGCCATTGTCGAAGCCATGAAACGTGCTGGAAGTTCTTCCGACGATGTAGATGAGGTGATCATGGGGAATGTCCTGCCGTGCGGTTTGGGGCAGAACCCCGCCAGGCAGGCCATGCTAAGGGGGGGGCTGTCTCACGTTGTTGGAGCTACAACCGTCAACAAA
>JAUWMM010000069.1 GCA_030613145.1 Desulfobacterales bacterium
CCTGAATCCCTGAATTCCTAAATTTATTGGCAACAGAGCGCTTCGCTATTGGAATCTAAATTTGTGACCATTTTGCGCACAATATTTTTTATAAGAGCCTAAATTCCTTAGTCGGAGTTTACCAGTAAGGGTTTTATCCCCGAGTTATTAAGAAGATGCAGCGAGGGTTTTTCTGCGTAAAGGAATCAGAACTGTGGAGGGGCAAAAAATTCTTGAAAAATTGGATACTTTTTGGTTTAATTAGTGTTCATCCCGAAACAACCAATTTCTTGATGGAGCTTTCAGCGGTCAGCGAACAGCAATCAACCAACACATTGTTTTTAATGTCCTTTGCTGAAAGCCGAAAGCTGATGGCTGATAGCGCGCATCCAAAAACGCTAGTTTCTGGATGCGCACTAATTAAAGAAATGCAGGCGACGTTCACTCACAGATCTCGAAGATTATCTTCCCATACTTATGAATAGCACTTGCGGAAGATCCTCTTCTAGCCCATTTGAGTTCCTTCAAGGTAAGCTGCCATTGAAAAGAGGGTTGTGCTCTGAAGAACTAAAAAATCTGTTGCAATAAGTAACATATCATTTCTTTTTTCCTTAACTTTTTCCCCTTGCTCAAATAAACAAATAGTTCAAATTGGTTTTTCAAGATAGGTTCTGTCGTGGAAGAAATTTCTAATACTTGTTTTTACGTTCGCTTCTAAAATGGGCAACCAAGGGATCCCAGCTGCCCTGCTGAAATCAGTCGTAAGAGGGTTCAAAGGTCAGGAATACTGATCCAGAGACAAGGTCGGTGGGCTTTTACGGTTGGTTTTAATTAACTGGTTGGGGTCAGTAAGGAAACGTTCAGTCAATTATTATAAAAAGGAGGAGATCATGGGAGATAACAAGAAAACACATTCATATGTTCCAGAATTGATCGATCAGTTTGAGAAAGGAAAATTAACACGACGGGAGTTTTTGCGATATGCGAGCCTTCTTGGCATGTCAGTGGGCGTTGCCTCATCAATTGTGGGGCTCCCCCGACCCAGCCGCATCTTCGCAGCCCGGGTCCAACGCGGCGGGACGCTCCGGATATCCGGGGCTGTCCAAAAAGTCACCCATCCAGCCCAGTTCTCCTGGGTCATACCTTCCAATGAGTTGCGTCAGGTGGCGGAGTATCTCACCTATACCGACGGCAATAATATAACGCATCCTTATCTTCTGAAAAACTGGAAGGCTAGCGCGGACCTTAAGACCTGGACCCTGAACCTCCGCCAGGGTATCAAATTCAACAATGGGGATGAGTTCACCGCTGATGATGTGGTTTTTACCATGAATGAGTGGTTGAACAAAGATGTAGGTTCATCGCTGCTTGGTATGGTGGGCGCATATCTGAGTCCCACAGGTATTGAAAAAACGGATAAGTATCAGGTAAAACTCCATCTGAAAAAGCCAGAAATCGCCGTGCCTGAGCACCTGTTCCACTACCCGGCCCTGGTGTTGAATCACAAAACATTTGAGGGAGATTTCATCAAGCGACCCCACGGGACAGGGCCCTATACATTAGAGGTCTACCGTGAGGGCGAGCGTTGTTTAGTCAAACGGCGTAAGGACTATTGGCAGAAGGGAGATGATGGCCAATCGCTTCCATACATGGACGCCATGGAGTTCATAGACATGGGAAGAGAGATGGCTCCCCAGATCGCTGCTATCAAGGCCGGGGAAATTGACATGATCGATCTTTCAGACGCGGGTGGAACAGCCGTCTACCAGGCCCTGAAAGATGACACCAACATTAACATCATGCCATCGACCACCGGACAAACCCGGTTGCTCCGGATGCGGGTGGATATGAAACCCTGGTCTGACAACAAGGTGCGAATGGCCTTGAAACTTTGTCAGCACAGGGAGAAAATTCTGGCTCTGGCCTATATGGGTCAGGGTCGCCAGGGTCAGGACTGCCATGTTTCGCCCGTGCATCCTGAATACTGCCAAAAGCCCATCCCAAAATATGATCCGCAGCAAGCCAAGCAACTCCTGAAGGAGGCTGGCTACCCCAATGGCCTGGACGTAAACCTGGCTGTGGGCAGTGGCTGGACCGATGTGGTGCGCTATGCCGAGGTCCTCAAACAGGATGCCGCACCGGCAGGTTTGAGAATAAGTATTCAGACCATGCCCACCAGCCAGTACTGGGAAAAGTGGACTGAAGTGGATTTGGGTATCACTCCCTGGACCCACCGCCCGCTGGGTACCATGGTACTGAACCTGGCTTACATTGCGGATGATAAGGGCAAACCAGTACCGTGGAATGAGACGCGCTGGGTAGATAAGGAGTTTTCCCAGTTGCTGGAGAAAGCAAACGGGACGCTGGATGTAGATGAACGACGCAAGATCTTTTGTAAGTTGGAAGACATCCAGATGAGTCGAGGGTCCATCGGCATTGCCTGGTGGCGAAATGTTTGGATGGTGACAAGAAAGAATGTTCAGGATGCGACAGGTCATCCCACCCTTTATATGCTCTACAACAAGGTATGGCTTAAGAAAAAAGCATAGCCGAAACTTGGTATAAGGTTGTCTACTGCCTTTGCCTATCAAACAGATTGACCACCTTCCCTTTGGGGCTCTGGGCATTCTTTAGCCCGGAGCTCCATTTAAGAAAGACAGATTAGCCATGGCAAAGTTTATCGTACGGCGGGTTTTTTTGCTCTTGCTCACCATGGTACTCGTATCAATGGCCGTTTTTCTGATTACCGAGGCCTCACCGGGCAATGTGGCACGGAATGTTCTCGGCGCCTTTGTCACGCCCGAGCAGGAAGCCTCTTTTCTGGCCCAAATGGGCCTGGATAAGCCTGTTTACATTCGTTACCTATACTGGCTCATAGGAAGTGACTGGCATGCATCGCGGAAGGTGGGTCTGCCACTGAAACGGATCACCACAGAAAAGGATTTTGAGGAGTGGTGGGCTGTAAGGGAAGACGGTGCCCTTATCCGATGGAAGCTCCAGGGGGAAGACCTGATTGCCATTGTGCGGTTCGCGGACGGCACCGCCACTGAGTATACGAATAATGAAAGGTGGCAGAAAGACAAGGCCGGGGTTAGCAGTTTCTGGGGGGTCGCCACCCAGAACCATGTGGTCAGGTTAGAAAAGGGAAGTGATAAGAAGATCTGGACTTTCGTCGTGGGTACCGGCTGGATGGAGACTACCGGCGGCCCCGTGGAATACATACCACTCAAAAAAGGATTCATTCGAGGGGATCCTGGTCTCTCGCTTCGAACGGGACGTCCGGTGGCCAAGAGCCTCTTCATACGGCTGCGCAATTCCATGGTTTTGGCCGGAATCGCCTTTGTCATTGTCATGCCCCTTGCACTGTTCTTCGGTGTGATCGCGGGATTGAAGGAAGGGGGAATTCGGGATCGAATTCTCTCTATTGGTGGCATGATGTTTTCAGTGATCCCGGAGTTTGTCACTGGCATCTTCCTCATCCTTATATTCGGCGTATGGCTGGGTCTTGTCCCTGGCGCTACGGTGTTCGGTGAAAAAGCCCCGTGGGAAAGACCGGATATGCTCGTGCTTCCCGTGTTGACCTTGACACTCATTGAACTCGGATATGTACTTCGAATTACCAGAGCGAGCATGGTCGAGGTAATGCGGTCTCCGTATATCCGCACTGCCTTTCTCAAGGGTTTGCCATACTGGCGGATCGTCCTTAAGCACGCGGTCAGAAACGCCTTGATGGCGCCTATCACGGTGATCATGCTTCATGTCAACTGGCTGATGGGTGGAATCGTGATCGTCGAGGTGGTCTTTGGCTATCCGGGTTTGGGAAAATATCTGCTGGAGTCCGCACTTTACAAGGATATCAATGCATTAGAGGCAGGAGCAATGATACTGGTTATTGTGGCTGTGGGCACTCAGCTCATCGCTGATATTATTTACACATTCTTGAATCCACGTATTCGTTATATGTGACCTGCTACTGCTATATTATGAAGAACGGCAGAGTTCATAGTCAAAACCTGAGGACTGGGCGGATGTTTAAAGGAGTAGTGAGTATAGTTAAGGGGTAAACATGACGGTCGGTGAGGAAGCTACAGATCTTAGCAGAGTGGAAATAAGAACCGGGCGCCTCAGGCGTATGTGGGAAGGCACTTCCATTATATTTGCGTCCAGAACTGCAACCATTGGTCTTATAATTGTACTTTTTTGGTTGACTGTGGCTGCCTTTGCCCCGCTTCTGACACCATACACGTCTTTGGAGCAGGACTGGAAGGCTCCCAATCAGGGTCCTTCCAGCGCACACTTCCTGGGTACAGATGAACTGGGTCGCGATCTCTGGTCCCGACTCATTTATGGCGCTCGCATCGTTCTGTTGGTCCTGCCGATATCGGAAAAATTATGGATCCCCGGGGGGACAGCCCTCTGGGGGGTGTTCGCGGCGCTGATTGTAGGGATGACACTGGGCCTTGTCAGCGGGTACTATGGAGGGTGGATCGATGAGATCGTCATGCGCCTCCTGGACGCCATGATGGCCGTTCCC
Source organism: Desulfobacterales bacterium (assembly GCA_030613145.1). Lineage (GTDB taxonomy): Bacteria > Desulfobacterota > Desulfobacteria > Desulfobacterales. Next base: position 4,514 of record JAUWMM010000069.1, read on the forward strand.
GTCATTCTTCTCTACCTGATTATTATGACGGCGCTGGGTGCATCTGCCTTGAACGTGGTCATTGCCGTCACCATTGTGGGAACACCTGGCATTGCCCGCTTGGTTCGCAGTCTTACCCTGGACATACGTACCCGGGAGTACATCAGGGCTTCCGAAACCCGCGGAGAAAGCGCCTGGTATATCATGTTCGTTGAAATACTGCCCAATGCGCGCGGACCCATCATCGTGGATGCCATGCTGCGTGTCGGCTATGCCATTTTCGCTATGGGGACATTAGGATTTTTGGGATTGGGCCTACCACCACCGTCACCGGATTGGGGAAGTATGGTGGCCAAGGGGCAAGAATTTATCCTGGCTGGTAGTCCGTGGGCCGCATTATGGCCTTCTGTGGCCATCGCTTCACTGGTGGTGGGATTAAACCTGCTGGCCGATGGTTTGCGCGAGGAGTCGATGCGATATCAATAGAGAAAGAGCAAACATATGAACAAATCCAACCATACAAATCCGGCCTCAGTCCTCGAAGTAGATCATCTCACCATTGCCTATGAAACGCGTAAGGGAGACGTGGAAGCCGTACGGAATGTTTCCTTCCAGGTCAGGGAGGGCGAGACTGTTGGGCTTGTGGGAGAGTCAGGATGCGGCAAGAGTACGATTGCCTTCGGAATTGTCAATTTCCTCGGCCCCAATGGCAGGGTTGTGGATGGAAGTGTCTGTTTTCAAGGAAAAGAATTGATTGGCCGATCAGAGGCGGAACTCAAGAGACTCCGGGGTGATAGGATAGCTATGGTATACCAGGATCCCATGCAGGCTCTTAATCCCTCGGTGCGACTTGGCGAACAACTTGCCGAGGTTTTGACGTGCCACCAGCAGATCTCGGAGGATGAGGCATGGGATCGCTCCATTCAAATGCTAAAGCGGGTTAACATGCCAGATCCCGAAAATGTCATGATCCGATACCCTCACCAAATTTCAGGAGGTCAACAACAGCGGGTAGTTATTGCCATGGCAATGTTGAATAATCCGGCCCTGTTGATCATGGATGAACCGACAACCGCTCTGGATGTTACCGTTGAGGCAGCAGTGTTAGATCTTATCGAGGAACTGAAAAAAGATTTTCGAGCCGCCAATATTTTCATTACCCACAACCTGGGCGTGGTTGCCCGGGTGAGCGATCACCTTTGTGTGATGTACGCGGGTCAAATGGTGGAGAAGGGGCCTGTGGAGCAGGTCTTCCGAAGGCCGTGCCACCCTTACACGATGGGGTTGTTGGCCTCCATACCTCGACTCGGGGATACCAAAGCCGATTGTGTGCTCCATCCCATACGGGGTCGGGTGCCTCCTCCGGCGGAACGACCGCGGGACGAGTGTATTTTTGCACCCAGATGCAACTATGTTACGGAAAGGTGCCGTGAGGCATGGCCGAAATTTGAGAAAATCACTCAGGAGCATGTTGCTCGCTGCATCTACGCGCAGGAAATTGACAGCAGGCCTCGAACCGTGAGAAGGCGACCAGGGGGTGCAAAAGATGAGGGCTTGGTGCAGAAGGAAACCCGAGGGGATTCCCTGCTCAGCTTTAAGGAGCTTAAGATCTATTATCCCCAGGAATCAAACTCAGTAGTGAGCTTGTTTGGCCTGGGTGAAAAAAAAATTGTCAAAGCCGTGGACGACGTAAGCGTGAGGCTTTCAAAAGGTCGCACCCTTGGCATTGTTGGTGAGTCTGGTTGCGGAAAATCTACCCTGGCCAAGGGACTCATTGGTCTGGAGCCGATCACCGATGGCAGCGTGGAATTTTTGGGGATAGACATTACCCAGTCCGTCTCTGAGCGTGATACAGCACTTATTCGGGAGATGCAGATGGTCTTCCAGAATCCGGACTCCACCCTCAACCCGACCTACTCCATTGGCATGCAGATTGCCCGACCAATCAGAAAATTCAAGACCGTGCCTAAAAACCAAGTAAAAAATGAAGTTATTCGGCTCCTCAAAGCTGTACGTCTTGATGACTTTTACTATGATCGCCTCCCCCGACAATTAAGTGGAGGAGAAAAGCAGCGTGTTGGTATCGCCCGGGCGCTCGCGAGCCGCCCCGACCTTATCATCTGTGACGAGCCAGTGTCCGCGCTGGATGTCTCGGTCCAGGCCGCGGTCATTAACCTTCTGCTGGAGATCCAGGAGATATATGGCTCGTCCATGATTTTCATTGCCCACGATCTAAGCGTGGTTCGCTTTTTCTCCGACGACATTGCTGTCATGTACCTCGGGCAAATTGTCGAAATCGGTCCGGCTGAAGTAATCTATGCACCGCCTTACCATCCTTACACCGAGGCATTGCTTTCAGCAGTACCCATCCCCGACCCTGAGGCGGAGCAGAGACAGATTCGCCTCAGTGGTAACGTTCCAAGCGCCCTCAACCCGCCTTCAGGGTGCCGCTTTCACACCCGATGTCCCCGGCGAAATGAGCTGCTTCCGGATGGCGGTAAAATCTGCGAAACAGAGGTTCCCCCTTGGAGGAGCACGGAAACCGGTCATCGGATACTCTGTCATATTCCATTAGAAGATCTATCTCGGTTGGATTCGGTGGTGCATTTAAGTGGGTAGCATCCCTGTGTGCCGGATTGACTGATGCTCCGCATCAATAGGGTAATTATGATCCCTTTCGCCTATTTTCCAAATTGATCTACCAGTCTCTGGATCGCTTGCGCCTTTTCTTTGGGAATTGCTACCGGCCGGTGATTTTCCATGATTTCATGGAGGCGTTTTCTAGCCCGGTCCAGAAGGCTTGGAGTTCCCGTTTCTTCCCATTTATCATGCCCCACACGGTAGAGTAGTTTAGGTCGCCACTGTGTAGAACGAAGGTGTTTCAGCGTATGGTCATGGGTAAGAAAGTGCCCTTCCGGGCCCACTTCACGGATGGCATCTAATGCCAGCATATCATCATTGACTGGAATTCCTCTTTTCATGCGTCGGATCTGATCGATGATTTCATCGCAGATTACAACCATATCGAGGCTTGCTGTTCTGCCAAAATCAAGGTAACCCACATCGTGGTTGAGATTGGCCCCTGAGAATGCTGATAGGAAGGTGAGGAGGCCAGCTTCAAAAGTGGCCTGTCCGTCTGGAATCTGGGAATCGCTTGTTCCTGCATATCCCCAACTGGGAAGATCATAGTAATGGCTCATCTCTATCATGGCCATATAGGCGAGATAGTATTCCGGCGCGTTGTAAGAACACTGACTGGTGGCCATATCCAGCACGGCAGCCCCCATGCCCATGAGAAACGGTGCGCCTTCAGCTCTTAGCTGGTGAATCACCAATCCGCAAAAACATTCTGCCAGTCCCTGAGTCACATGACCTGCAAGGGTCATAGGTGCGGTGGATCCGGAAATAGGGGCCGGCGAATAAATAGCCGGAATA
>JAUWMM010000111.1 GCA_030613145.1 Desulfobacterales bacterium
GTTGTTCATCATAAGGCTGATTTTGCCGAAAAGGTTCAAGTATTTTCCGAGGAATTCTTGAGGTGCTGTGTCTATGTCTGCGAAACCGAATCCGCCCGTGAGACCTTCACCAAAAGACTGTATGCAAGAATGGTCTCAAGCTCCAAGCTTTTGGAAGATTTCCTGGACTTTCACGGTGCGAAAAACAATTCCAACTGGTATTATTATCGCGAGCTGGTCTCCAGTGTAAGAAACCTGTCTGAAGCCAGTTACTCCCAGAAACACATCTCCAAGCGACTCCCATTGTATGACTTGGCAAAGACCGAGGGGTTTGAGGAGGGCGGATATGCCACTCACAAATTCCTGATAAATTCTTTGAGGAAAATTTCTAGAAATGCGCTAAAAGCAGCGAGGCGCCTGCACATTAATTTACCTGAAGATCGTTTTTCGTGGGATGATTTTCCAGGAATAGCTACTGAGACTCGTCTTGAGTTTGACATAGATGATGAGAACCTGGAAGAAGAGAAAAAAAACATTGTCAAGATAACAACTGAGTTTTTGAGAGTAGCCATTGAATTTGAAACATTGGGTTTTTATGAACCATACGACTTGGATCAGATTAAGGCCATTGTTCCTTCCCGCTTTAATGAACAAGAGGCACGGCGATTCGAAATGGTCGTCCACAGCCTGCAATCATCCTTTGACACTTATGTGAAAAGAAGTGGGCTCCGCTTTCACGATATCAAACTCAAACGGCTTCGCGGATATATCTCAGTAGTACTTCACCTTTTAGAGCTCACGCGACGTCTCTTGCACTATTATGAAAGGCACCTCCATGAGGTGGGCTACAAGAACATTTACAAAAAAGTACGTGATACTTTGGCCAAGGCTGTTATGCCTGAAGATATTCTTGATCGCATTGTCAATTATGGTCTTTATTATATATGGTATTTCTTGGTGCAGGGTCAGGATCTAGCACATGAGATCTTGAATGACAATATGGAGCGCGGATCCACTGTGGTGGGCATACCACAAGAGCTTGGTTTTCACAGTCGGCCCTGTATGTTGGTAGCTAAGATCGTTCAATATTACGGCGGTCAAGTGGAACTGTGGGTTGATTCTGATCGATTTGATGCAAGCAGCGTCCTGGACATCCAGTGGGCAGGCGGCAAGATTCAAAAAGAGGGCATCAAGGAGGTTGTCTTTAAGGGCGACGTGCGCGCCTTGAAAGACATCCGGATTCTGGCCCATGTAAACTATGGTGAAGATTCAATGGGCAAGGGCATTCCGTTGCCAAAAGAACTTTTCTATCTGAAGCAATAAGCGTCGGCCCCAGAGGTTTCTAATCCATTACTCCATCTTACCCCCATATTTTGATATGAACCATGACTGACCGACCAAACCGGGTTGCCGCACTTATTGTGGCGGCAGGGCAGGGGACCCGCATGGGGACCCAAGCCAAAAAGCAATACATGACGCTGAGAAACCGACCGGTGCTGGCACATACCCTTATCACTTTTGAAAAATGCGATGCGGTTGGAGAGATATTTCTGGTAATCCCTCGTGGTGATGATCCCTATTGCAAAAAGGAGATAATAGAACCCCTGAGACCCAACAAACCGATTCATCTGGTTTCAGGTGGTGCAACAAGACAGGAGTCGGTATACAATGGCTTGAAGGCCATTGACGGAAGGATTGGCCTGGTGGTTATCCACGATGGCGCCCGGCCATTGGTCACGATCGACCAGGTCACGCAGTGTGTTAAGGTGGCTAAAAAATATGGAGGCTGCATCCTGGCCGTACCGGTAAGCGATACTATAAAGACCGTAGATGAACATGACCGTGTGATTTTGACCATGAAGCGTCACATGATCAGGATGGCCCAAACCCCTCAAGCATTTCATTATGATATTATAATGGGAGCTCATGTGGCATCTCAAAAAGAAGCTTATGTAGGGACGGATGATGCTGAATTAGTAGAACGCTGTGGTAAGGTCGTAAAGGTGATTCCGGGTGATCCTTGCAACATCAAGATAACCACACCCGAAGATCTTAAGTTTGCAGAAGCTTTGCTGACACATATAGACTAGAAGCTGTTTCAAAACCCTTTTCCTTGGTCTGTTTGGCCATTATTGAAAGTTCTAAGCTTGCTTCGCTAAAATTGTAAAACTCGTGCTAACGCCCTCAAACAGTTACAATTTTTAACACTTCGCTTCGCTAAGAACTTTTGGCAAAAATGACCAAAATGGAGTCGTAAAAGAGTTTTGAAACAGCTTCTTTTACTCACTCCTGTGAGCAATTTTAGGCCCACTCGTTTTCAGGCTGCCAATGATCCGGCTGATATCCGGAATGTTATTCTCCACAAGATAGGATCCAAGTCCTTCAACAATCTCCATAGATACCCGCGGGTTGACAAAATTGGCAGTGCCGACCTGTACGGCAAAGGCCCCCACAATCAAAAACTCCAAGGCATCCATGGCATCCATTATCCCTCCTATACCAATAACCGGGATACTCACCGTCTGTGCTGCCTCCCATACCATTCGTAGCGCAATCGGTTTTACGGCAGGTCCGGAAAGCCCTCCTGTAATATTGGCAAGTTTCGGCCGGCGTGTCGCCACATCCACGGCCATTCCGGTAACCGTATTAATAAGTGAGATCGCATCGGCTCCTGCTTCCTCTACGCTTTGAGCAATGGGCTTGATATCGGTCACATTTGGCGAAAGCTTGGCGATCATTGGAAGCCTTGTCTTTTCTCTGACCGCTTTTATCACCTCAAAGGCCATCTTTGGATTGGTCCCAAAGGCGATGCCGCCGGCTTTCACATTCGGGCACGAAATGTTTACCTCGATACCGGCTATACCCTCCAGATCCTGGATACGTTCAGCCAGTTTGGCGTAGGCTTTGGTCTCGTGGCCGTAAATATTAAGGACGATGGGAGTATCCAGAGTTTGGAGAAAAGGGAGCTTTTCCCGCACAAAGGCTTCCAGGCCCACATTTTCAAGGCCTATCGCATTCAGCATTCCCCCGCACGCCTCCACAGTCCGAGGGGGAGGATTGCCGCCGGAGGGTTTGAGAGAAAGGCCCTTTACGATGATGCCGCCCAATCTGTTTAGATCAACCAGCGAAGCAAACTCCAGTCCATACCCAAAGGTGCCGGAGGCGGTCATCACCGGATTTTTCATGAAGATGCCGCCCACCTCTACAGCAAGGTTGTGGGAATTCATTGGATCATATCCCTGACGGCCTTTACAATGGCGGGTGTATCAACACCGTGCTTTGAACGTAGAATCTGTTGTGAGCCGTGTTCCACAAAGGTATCGGAAATTCCAAGCCGCACTACTCGGCTGGACGTGATGCCCTCATCTGCTAGGTGTTCGAGCACCGCACTACCAAAACCACCTTGCAATACGTTTTCCTCAACAGTAAGGATGAATGGAATCTTCCTGGCAAGTCGATTCAACAACTCAGCATCGAGGGGTTTTATATAACGACTGTTGACTACAGTGGCTGAAATGTTTTGGTCTTCAAGTTGTTTGCTGGCCTCAAGGGCTGCCGTAACTGTCACGCCAATAGCCAAAATCAGAACATCAGTGCCTGTGGTGAGTACCTCTCCTTTGCCGATAGGAAGAGTATGAATTTCCTCATCCATGGAAAGCGCTGTGCCATACCCTCTCGGATACCTCACGGCAATGGGACCAGGATGTTCAAGGGCTGTCATTAGCATATGTCGCAGCTCATTTTCGTCCTTTGGTGCCATGACTACCATATTTGGTAGGTTGCGAAGATAGGAAAGATCAAACAGACCATGATGCGTGGGCCCGTCTTCACCAACGATTCCCCCACGGTCCAGAGCAAAGACCACAGGATGTTTTTCAAGGCATACATCGTGGAGGATCTGGTCATATGCTCGCTGCAAAAAGGTGGAATAGATAGCAACCACAGGACGAAACCCCTCAATAGCCATGCCGGCCGCAAAGGTGACGGCATGCTGCTCGGCGATACCCACATCAAAAAAACGTTCGGGAAAGGCCTCAGAAAAGGCCTTGAGCCCGGTTCCCTCCGGCATGGCTGCCGTGACTGCCACGATACGGTCATTTTTTCGGGCTAGCTCAACGAGAGTATTTCCAAAGACTTCCGTATATGTCGGAGGTCTTTTCTGAGGAGAGATACCGTTGCCCGTTGCGATTTCAAAAGACCCGACGCCATGAAAATAGGTAGGGTTGCGCTCTGCAGGCGGATAACCTTTACCCTTTTTCGTTGTGACGTGGAGCAGGACAGGTTTGGTCATCTCCTTTACGTTCTGGAGTGTATCGATTAAGTGGTCCAACCTATGCCCCTTGATGGGACCGAAATACTTAAACCTGAACGCTTCAAAAAGCATACCCGGTGTAATAAATGCCTTGAACGAGTCTTCGGTTCGCTTGGCAAGGTTGTATACGTCATCACCGAATTTGGGAAGGGACTTCAAAAAGTCCTTAAGTTCCTCTCTAAAGTCCATAAAGTATTTGGCAGAAAGTTTTCGGCTCAAGAACGAGGAAAGGACTCCCACATTTCGGGCAATGGACATCTCATTGTCATTTAGGATCACAATAAGGTTTTTTTGCAGGTGACCCGTCTGGTTAAACCCTTCATAGGCCAAGCCGCCGGTCATGGAGCCCTCCCCGATAACAGCAACAATTTTGGCAGGATCCTTTTTCAGACACTTGCCGCATGCAATCCCAAGCCCGGCAGAAATGGAAGTGCTCGCATGTCCTGTAGAAAAGGCGTCGTATGGACTTTCGCTAATGCGAGTGAAGCCGCTCAGGCCACCATATTGCCGCAGCGTGTGAAATCTGTCTCGCCGGCCTGTAAGCAGTTTGTGGGCATAGGCCTGGTGCCCGACGTCCCATATTATCTTGTCCTTTCGAACGTCAAAGACATAGTGCAAGGCTATGGTCAACTCGACTACCCCAAGACTAGGAGCCAAGTGTCCACCTGTCTTGGAGACGGTCTTGATGATCATCTCGCGGATTTCCCTGGCCAATTTTGGAAGTTCGAATCGCTGTAAGCGATTGAGGTCTTCCGGAGAATCGATTTTATCCAAGTATTTCACACTAAATCCTCATTCCAAGTAGACAGTTTTGACGCTTTTCCTTATCCTCGAACTTATGCCCTGGCATTTACATAGAGTGTTGGACTCATCTCTTTCTCTCAACAATATAGCGTCCAAGGGCAGCAAGAGGCTTGCCTTTTTTGCCAAAGATCCTGAGTTCCCCCAAGGCGGTATCTATTAGTTCGCGGGCATGCAACTTCGCCTTTTGCAACCCCATCAAAGAAGGAAAAGTGGCCTTTTGGAGGTCACGATCGCTGCCCACAGGTTTGCCAAGGATTTCCGGAGTTCCTTCAACGTTCAGTATGTCGTCAGCCACCTGAAAGGCAAGACCTATATGTCGGCCATAAGCCCCCAAGGCGGCGACCTCGTGAAAGTTGCCTCCCCCAAGGATCGCTCCAGCCCGCACCGAGGCTTCAATAAGAGCACCCGTTTTAAGACGGTGAAGCATCTCAAGCTCTTCCAACGTGATTCCTTTTCCCTCTGAAGAGATATCAATCATCTGGCCTTGCACCATACCAGAATACCCGGCAGCCCGGGCGATGAGATGAACGACTTCCAGCCACTTCAAGGGGTCGCCCCCTTGGTGTTGCCTTGCATCTGCCAGGACTTCAAAGGCTGCAGTCTGCAATGCGTCTCCGGCCAAGATGGCAGCGGCCTCATTGAATGCTTTGTGGCATGTCGGTTTGCCACGACGAAGGTAGTCATCGTCCATGGCCGGAAGATCATCATGAATCAGAGAATAAGTGTGAATAAGCTCCAGGGCGCATGCAGCAGGCATCACATCCGCCTCTGATGCCCCCACTGCTTCTGTGGCTGCAATACACAAGATCGGACGCATCCGTTTGCCCCCTGCTTCAAGGGAGTAACGCATGGCTTGAACCAGCAGGGAAGGGTAGGGCTCAGTATCATCCCAAAGTTTCCTGAGGGCAGTATTAACGGCTTGCTGCTTTACTTTCAGGTAGGCCTTCAGGTCAAACATTGAAATTTTTCACATTCTACCGTGCCTTGTCAGCTTTCAGTTTTCAGCTTTGAGATTTCGTTCCGGAAGGGCACTGCTTGAACGTTTCCTTCCTCGTCCTTGAGTAGTATGGAAACCTTTTTTTCGGTTTCGTCCAACTTATTTGAGCAGAACTTTGATAGCTTTACACCTTCTTGAAATTTTTTCAGGGCCTCATCCAGGGTCAGATCACCACTTTCCAACTCATGCACGATGGATTCCAGTCGGTTCATGGCAGTCTCAAATGTTTGTTTTGCCATTCTCTTGCTTCCTCTCTATTCTGCAGACCATCGCCCCCCTTGAGACCTTCACCTTCACCTGTTGTCCCAGGCTCAC
>JAUWMM010000244.1 GCA_030613145.1 Desulfobacterales bacterium
GCAGCCTCACTGGGGATCAAGAATATCCTTTGTGTGAGCGGCGACCACGTTAAGTTTGGCGACCATGGGGATGCCAAACCTGTTCATGACATTGACTCTGTTCACCTCCTGGAGGCAGCCAGGGCCCTTGCAGAGGGAAAAGACATGGCTGGGAATCCACTCAATGGTTTTCCGGAATTCTTACTTGGGGCCACAGCCAATCCAGAGGCCGATCCCATCGGGCCTCAAATGATAAAGGTGGACAAGAAGATAAGAGCAGGCGCTTCCTTCCTGGTGACCCACCCGGTTTTTAATATGGAAAATCTGAAAAGATTAACGGAGCACGCCAGGGAGAGTAAGGTCAAGGTCTTGGCCGGAGTGCGCCTGCTCGTCCCGGAAGAGGTGCCTAAATATAGAGACGGCAGCTATCCCGGACTTTTTGTACCCGAAGCCCTCCTTGAGGAGACCGAAGGGGCCGACATTGAAAAATGCACAGAGGTGGCCGGCAGTTCTGTCAAGGCGATAAAGGCATCAAATATGTGTGACGGTGTGTACATAACAGCGCCGGGGCATGAGGACAAGATCCCGGATATCTTAAAGGCGGGTGGCATTTAAGTAGAGAAGCAAGGCTACGGGAGAATTTGTTGAGAAAGGGTTCTGGACAGAATTCGCCGGATCAAACGTCCAAAAAGGTTCTGGTCATTGGCGGCGGCATTGCCGGTCTGACTGCGGCCTGGGAGCTGGCACGGCTGAATCTTGATGTGGAGCTGGTAGAAAAAAGCAGTTTCCTTGGCGGCCATGCCATCCAGTTTTGCTGCAAGGCCGCTGACGAATGTCAAAAGTGCGGTGCCTGTTCCGTGGAACAGAGGCTCCTTGAGGTGATTGAGGAGCCGCGGATCAGGGTTCATCTGAGGACAGAACTAGAAGGGTTGAGCGGGAACGGCAGATTTTCTTATGCGCTTTCAAGACGGCCCTCATATATTGATTCGCAAAAGTGCTCAAATTGCGGGATCTGTTTTGAGAAATGCCCTGCACCAGGGGCCATAGTCCGGGGATATTCTAAGAACAATATTCCGCTCTACGCCATTGATGAAGGTAAATGCCTCTATTTTCGTGATGGAAATTGCAATATATGTCAGGATCTTTGCCCTGAAAAGGCAATCGACCTTGATCAAGAGCAGGGCCATGTTTCCGACAAAGCAGATGCCATCGTGGTTGCGAGCGGCTTTAAGGCCTTTGATCCTGTGGACAGGCCTCGGTACGGGTATGGTATAAATAAAAACCTGATCACTGCCCTGGACCTAGAACGCATGCTGAGGGAAAAGGGCAATGTGGTACGTCCCTCAGACAACAAGGCCCCCGAGAGTATCGCCTTCATTCAATGCGTCGGCAGCCGCGACCACAAGCTAGAGCATGGCTTCTGTTCCCAGGTGTGTTGTGGCTATGCCATGCGCATGGCTGAGGCCATACGCCACCGTCATCCTGAGATAAAAGTCTCCATCTTCTACATGGATATTCAGAATTGCGGCAAGAATTTCTCCAAGTTCTATGAAAGGTGTAAAGAAAACATACGCTTTGTTCGGTTTATGCCCGGGGATATTTTTCAGGGGGAACAGGACCAACTGACCGTTTGCTATGGAGACGAAAAAGACGGTCACGCAGTCAGGGAACTCTTTGATCTTGTGGTGCTCTCTGTGGGGATTATGCCGGGTTCAGGCAATGCTAGTTTGGCTGACATGCTGAAGCTTGATCTTGACAAACACGGGTTCTTTGCATCTGGTGATTCCCTGGATAGCACCTCTACTATCCGGGCGGGGGTCTTTTTGGCAGGCACGGCCCAGGGACCGAAGGACATTGCTGATTCCATGGCCCAGGCGGGCCAAGCGGCCCATCGGGTAGCCCAATATTTAGGGGTGGTGCAATGCCCAAAGTAAGGACGGTATCTTCTCAAACTGGTCAAACTGGTCAAACAGGGCCCATGGAAGAGATTCGTATGGATACCACCGTACTTGTTATTGGTGGTGGATGGAATGGTATCAAGGTTGCTTCAGATTTGGCCGACTCCGGCTATAAAGTCGTTTTGATAGAAAGCGGCACCAGCATCGGGGGGAAGGCTATAGGCAGAGACTTTGCTTCTGACAGCCAGAAGGAACTGTCGACTCTCATGGACAAAGTCAAAGACCATAAGGCTGTTGAGGTGCTGGTCGTAACCAGGCTTGTCTCTCTGACCGGCATCCCTGGCGATTTCCATGCTAGGCTGGAACAAGACGGGCGGATGCTTGAAAAGGCGGCTGGTGCCGTGGTTGTTGCACTGGAAGCCGAAACTTTGTCCATGATAGAGGCATACGGTCTTAATGCTGATAAGAAGATACTGAGCCAATCCCGGCTTGAGTCTGTGCTTACTTCTGAAAAGGAAATAGACCTATTTTTAGGTGATGTCTCAAAGGATGTGCTCTTCTTGGTCGGGCTTCACCAGGAGGGCAGTCCGGTGGTCATGGAACGAGCCATGCGAAGTGCTCTCGAAATCCAGGATTCTGGGAGGTCCCAGGCAACCATTTTGGTTGGAAATGTGAAACTCGCTCACGATGGTCTTGAAACCCTTTACAAGAAAAGTCGAGAAAAAGGGGTTCTTTATTTCAAGCTCAGGGAGTCTCCCGTTATCAGGCAGAACGGCTCCAATCTTGGGATTAAATTTTTTGATGGCATCTTAAATAAGGACGTTGAGCTGAAACCCGATATACTGGTCGTTGAAGAGGCGATTCGTCCTCATCCACAGACCCCAGATTTAGCACGGGCACTGAGGATTGACACGGAGCCTGAAGGCTTTCTCCAACCCGACAATGTACATTATCTCCCTGTTCGCTCCAACCGAGAAGGGATCTACGTTATTGGCTCGTCCCGGCAGCCTAACAATCTTAACCATATGTGGACCGATGCCCAAAACGCCGTGCTGGCGGTTCGAGAGCTCCTTGGGGAAGGGAAGAAGTTGGTGCCCAGGGAAAAGGCAAAGGTTCACCGAGGCAAATGCACCATATGCCTTACCTGTTTCAGGGTTTGCCCTCATGGGGCAATCTATTGGGACAACCGGGCGGTTATATCACAGGTGGCCTGCCAGGGGTGCGGCATTTGTGCAAGTGAGTGCCCAATGGATGCTATACAACTTGTAGATTATGGGGATGATCAGGTGGAGGCTCAAATTTTAGCCTCAATGGAGAAAAGGGTGGATGCGCCGCAGATTATCGCTTTTTGCTGCCAGAATTCGGCTTATGAGGCGGGCCGGATGGCACGCTTGTTTGGCAGCTCCCTGCCGGAGGGTCTTCAGATGATCAAGGTTCCTTGTGCTGGCAAGGTGGATGTAGATTATATCCTTACTGCCTTTGAGGCCGGCGCAGATGGTGTGCTGATCTTGGCCTGCCACAAGGACAACTGTAAGTCGCAACAAGGAAACACCTTTGCCGAGTGGCGGGTAGAGGATGCCGGGAGGATGCTCGAAGAGATCGGCTTGGAAAAAGAACGCTTAACTTTTGCTACCATTGCCTCCAACATGCCTGTGGAGTTTGTCCAAATCACCAGAGAGATGGAAGACAAACTAAGAGCACTGGGACCAAATCGCATAAAAAAACAGGCTGCTGCCTGACCAGCTTAAGATTTCTACCTGCCATTCTCGTTATTGCCATTCACATCGGCTTTCTTGTAAACCCCGGATTTGTATGCTCCCAAATTCAATTGAAAAGACCTCCTGGCTTTGGTATATAATCAATAGGAAGCAATGCCTTTGCAAAAGTCCCCTTTTGCCCAATCTTTGTTGAAGTTCAAAGGTTAAAGCCGAAAGGACATCTTTCAATGAGATTTGCCTATAACCACTTATTGCCTTTGAGCTTTGAGCTTTCAGCTTTCAGCCGACCTTTCTTTCGGTTAAAATCTTCGCCTTTCTTGATCTTGAACAAAATTGAAGATTTTTCAAAGACCTTTAAGCCTCGTTTGTCATCCCTGATTTGTGCC
>JAUWMM010000004.1 GCA_030613145.1 Desulfobacterales bacterium
TCCGCAATCGAAATAAAGGAACATAAGCGTATGCTCTACACAATCACTCTATACACTTCTCTTGCCATCTTTGTAGTCGGCTTAATCTATAGGATATCAAGCTGGTTCCGATACAGTATCGGCACAGATGCCGCCGACATCACGGCTTCAACAAGGGTGTCTGCAGCCGTGGGCGGTATCGCGTCGACGATATTCAGCGCCAAGATAGGCATATTGCTGAAGGTTTTTCTTCTGGATGTGCTCTTGCAAACCTGGTTGTTGAAAAAGGATTTCCTACGGTGGTTGGCCCACATCTGTATATATGTCGGGTTCATGCTCCTGCTTCTGATGCATGGGCTCGATAAGCTCATTACCTCTGTAGTGTTCGATAGCTACTATTCTACGCTTAATCCTTTTATGTTTTTGAGAGACTTCTTTGGCCTGGTCGTTATCGTAGGCGTAGGGATTGCCATTTATAGGAGACTTCTTTCAAAGGGCCCCCGTCCGCAATCGACTGGTGTTGATTACTATGCCATCATCATATTGGCCGTCATCATGATTTCCGGCGTTATCTTGGAAGGAACCAAAATCATATCTAATTCGAGATATCAGGAGATGGTCGATGAATATGCCGGCCTGGATGAAGAAGAGACGGAAGATCTCATGGCTCTCGGGGCTTACTGGGTACAGAATTTTGGCGTGGTTTCTCCTGATATAAAAGTGCCTTTTGACAAGAATACACTCCAGCAAGGTATGCAACTTCATGAGATGAGCTGTGCAGAATGTCATTCGCGTCCCCAATGGGCATTTATGGGCTATGGCGCATCCAGGGTCATGTCGCCGATGGCATCCCTCTTGGACCGGGCCAATATGCACACTTTATTGTGGTATATCCATTTCCTGGCCTGCTTCTTTGGCCTGGCCTACCTTCCATTCAGCAAATTTTTTCATATCTTTTCCACTCCTGTGTATCTGCTGGCAAATGCTGTAAAGAAAGAAGGGAAATCAGATCCTGCAAATATGGCTACTATGCGGGCTATTGAAATGGACGCCTGCACGCATTGCGGTGAGTGCACAACACGCTGCTCTGTTGCTGTGGCTTTCAACGAAATTTCCAACCCAAATATCCTTCCGCATGAAAAGTTGGCTGCATTCAGGAGACTTCTGTCCGGCAGGGGGCTGAGTAAAAAGACCCTTATGACTATTCAGGAAGGGAGCTATATCTGTACTGATTGCCATCGTTGCACAGATGTGTGTCCGATCGGTATCAACCTGGAAGACTTGTGGTTGAACTTGAAGGCGCATCTGGCTGAACTTGGCTACACCAAACCCGAGGCATGGGCCAGAGAGGCCATCGGCGCTGAGTTCAACTTGGTAAAGCTTAAGGATAAGACCTTGTCCCTGACACCTGTTGACAAAGGATTTGTGGGTGAGCTGACCGGCTCGGCACAGGCCAGTACATTTTCGGTTTGCTTTGGATGCCAGAATTGCACCAATGTGTGTCCAGTGGTGGGAAACTACGAAAACCCGAAGGAGATGGTCGGCCTCCTACCGCATGAGATCATGCATTGTCTTGCACTGAAACATAAGGAACTGGCGCTTGGCTCCAAGATGCTGTGGGACTGCGTAACCTGTTACGAATGTCAGGAACACTGCCCCCAGGGGGTGCGCGTGACGGACGTACTTTACCAACTAAAGAATTTAGCCCTAAAACACCTAAAAGAGAAAGCGGCATAGGAGATAGTATAAAGTTATGAAATTTGCACTGTTTCTCGGGTGTAACATCCCGGTCCGTCTTAAACACTACGAGTCAGCCTCAAGGGCAGTTCTTCGGGAACTGGATGTGGAACTGGTGGATATCGCCGAGTTTAATTGTTGTGGGTATCCATTGAGAAACATCGACTTAAAGGCTTTTGTGCTCTCTTCAGCCAGGAATTTGGCCTTGGCTGCAAAGCAAAACTTAAACATGATTATCTTGTGCAAGTGTGGCTATGGTACCATACGGATGGCAGACCATCTCATAAGGGAAGATGCGCGTTTGCGAGAAGATGTTAATAGGACACTTGCCAAAGAAGGCTTGAGTTATAACGGAGATATTCAGGTTAAGCATATTCTAAGTGTTCTCTTTAACGATGTAGGTATTGGGGTGATCAAAGAGAAGATAACCAGACCATATGAAAATCTCAAGATTGCTACTCATTACGGATGCCACGCATTGCGTCCCAGCAACATTGTTCAATTTGACGACCCTGTGGCCCCCTCACTGTTCGATCAACTAGTGGAAGTCACTGGGGCTGAAAGCATTGACTGGTCCACCAAGCTTGATTGTTGCGGCGGCCCTTTGCTGGGGACGAATGACGAACTCTCCTTGGATTTTACTGAGAAAAAGTTGGCTGATGCAAGAATGGCAGGCGCTCACTACCTGACCACAGGGTGTACGTTTTGCCAGGTTCAATTTGACTCGGTGCAAAAGATGGTGGCAACTGAGAAGGGCACAAACCACCATGTACCGTCCATCTTATATCCGCAGCTCCTGGGGCTCTGTATGGGTATAGACAAAAACATCCTAGGGCTCGACAGCAATCAGATAGACATCACTGGGATAGAAGGCTTCTTGGCACCAGAGCCCTTAGCCGAATCTGGTTGAAACCGTCACGCCTGCACGTTAATTACATACCTTTGCTTTTGTCTCTTGCAACAATACATAGAAAAAGGGGTGGAACATGGCCAAGGGGATAACGGTAACTGAACACATTTTAGCCATGCAAAAAGAGAAGCCCGAGGCGACCGGTGCCTTTACCGCATTGCTGGCAGAACTAACGGTGGCGGCAAAGATCATTGCCCAGAAGGTAGACAAGGCAAACCTGACTGAGGATTTGGGATTTGTTGGAACCGATAGCGCAAATCAAGAACATTTCCAAAGGTTATTGGAGTTTGCTAACGCCACGATTATCAATCGCGTTAGTCACATCGGCCATCTGTATTGTATGGCCTCAAAAAAGGAGACGGATGTGATCCCCATTCCACCAAAGTACTCAAAGGGGGAATACATTTTGGTCTTCGATGCCCTCGGAGGACTAACGAACATTGATGTGCACATTACGGTCGGCACGATCTTCTCGATTCTCAAGAGGCAGAGTGTGGGGGAGATGGGGCTTATGACGGATGTGCTCCAGCCGGGTCACCAACAGGTTGCTGCAGGTTATTTTATGTACGGTTCGAGCACAATGATGATTTACACGACCGGCAGTGGTGTTCACGGCTTCACGCTTGAGCCGAGGATTGGCGAGTTTCTTCTCTCACACGAGGACATCCAAATACCGGAAAAGGGAAGGACGTACTCGATCAACGAGGGAAATTACTACTTTTGGGATGAAAACGTCCAAAATCTAGTCGAATACTTCAAGACACCGGACATCAAAACGGATCGGCCTTGTGCTCTGCGTTATACCGGTTCTTTTGTGGCAGATTTCCACAGAAATTTACTTAAGGGCGGTATTCACATGTACCCCGCAGATTCCAAAGAACCGACGAAACCCCACGGGAAGCTGATGCTTATGTGCGAGGTCAATCCACTTGCCTTTGTGGTCGAACAGGCAGGTGGGGCCGCGAGCACCGGCCATGAACGGATCCTCGATGTGGAGCCGAAGCACCTTCACCAGCGGATACCGGTGTTCATTGGTGGCGCTGCTGATGTCCGATTGGCCGAGGAGTTCGTTCAGGGAAAGCGGTAAGGGGGTTCCATGCCCGAGGCACGTTTAAGAAAGATCCTATCCGTTTTTGAGGGAAAACGGGGTGCGCTCATCTCTGTTCTTCAGAGAGTGCAAGAGGAGTTTGGCTATTTGCCGGAAGAGGCATTGAAAGAGATTGCGACCTTTCTGAAATTACCCAGAAGTCAGGTCTTTAGTGTGGCCACTTTCTACGCCCACTTCTATCTGACCCGGCGGGGCGATCACCTTGTGAGAGTCTGTCAGGGAACTGCCTGCCATGTACGTGGTGCCAGTGACATCCTGGAAACAGCACAACATTGCCTGGGCATCAAGACCGGTCAGACTACGGCCGATTACAATTACAGCCTTGAACGCGTGGCGTGTCTTGGTTCATGCGCACTGGCCCCGCTCATGGTGGTTGATGATACTCTTTATCCACAGATTACTACCTTAAAAGTTGTTGAAATCTTAAAAAGCACCAAGGATGCTCAAAAAGAAAAAGATAGCAAATCAAAGAAAGCCTGAGGTTTGCAGATAACAATGGATCAAGGACTAAATGACATCTCCTTATGAGAAAATAGAGACCCCCGAGAGTCTAGAGCATTTTCGGGAATCCATCCTCGCCAAAGAGAAGTCGGATGCGAAGACCATGGTTGTTTGTTGTGGGACAGGATGCCTGGCGTCTGGAAGCGGAGACGTAAGGGAAGCCTTCCTAAAAGAGATTAGAGTGCAAGAGGCCGACGAGGAAATCGCAGTCAGGCAGACCGGCTGTCGAGGTTTTTGCGAGAACGGACCCATTGTAGTGGTTGAACCGGAGAACATATTCTACCATAGTGTGAAGAAAGACGACGCTGTGGAGATTGTCTCTGAGACCATAAAAGACCAAACCGTTGAAAGGCTGCTATATGAAGATAAGGCCACGGGTCAGAAGTGCATCCACGAAAGTGACATTCCCTTCTACAAGAAGCAGGCAAGGGTTGTACTGAGACATTGTGGTCATATCGACCCTACTAGGATAGAAGACTATATAAAGGTTGGTGGCTACGATGCACTGGCAAAAACTATTTCAAGATTAAGCCCTGAGGAAGTTATTGCGTGCATCAAGGAGTCTGGTCTTCGAGGTCGAGGCGGCGCCGGCTTTCCCACAGGGCGTAAGTGGGAGTCGTCGCGAAATGCCCCTGGTGAGGAGAAATTTATCATTTGCAATGGCGACGAAGGGGACCCGGGAGCTTTCATGGACCGCAGCGTCATGGAAGGCGATCCTCACGGTGTGTTCGAAGGGATGATCATTGCAGGGTATGCGGTTGGTGCTCAAAAGGGAATCATTTATGTGCGGTCGGAATATCCTCTCGCTGTCCGACATTTGGCCACAGCCATTGCCCAGGCAACCGACCTTGGGCTCCTGGGTCAAAATATTATGGGAAGCGGCTTTGCTTTTGAGATTGAGATCGTGAAAGGTGCAGGGGCTTTTGTCTGCGGGGAATCAACCGCCCTGGTTATGTCCATTGAGGGCAAACGCGGTTTTCCCAAACCGCTTCCGCGACCCAACACAAGCATTGTCGGACTCTGGGACATGCCGACCGTATTGAACAATGTGGAGACCTTTGCCTGTGTCCCTGCCATTATCTTAAAAGGAGCAGAGTGGTTCGCCGGTATAGGAACGGAAAAGAGTAAAGGTACAAAGATATTTGCCTTGACCGGGAATGTGAAAAACACAGGCCTTGTAGAAGTTCCCATGGGTACTACTTTAAGGGATATCATTTTTGACATCGGCGGCGGGATTAGAGGTGACAGGCAGTTCAAGGCTGTTCAAACGGGTGGACCCTCTGGCGGCTGCATCCCAGAAAGCCTTTTGGATCTGCCGGTGGACTATGAGTCATTAGCCCGTGTGGGTTCCATCATGGGCTCTGGTGGAATGCTTGTCATGGATGAGAGAACCTGCATGGTGAACATGGCTCACTTTTTTCTTGATTTTGCCCAAAATGAGTCCTGCGGCCAGTGCACGTTATGCAAGCTGGGCACAAGACAGATGTTTGAAATACTGGACGATATCACCAGTGGGGAGGGCAGACCCCATGATGTGGAAATCCTGTTGGAGCTGGCTGAGGCCGTGATGGCAGGTTCTATATGCGGTCTAGGACAAACGGTTCCGAATCCGGTCATTTCTACAATCAAGTATTTTAGAGAGGAATATGAAGAACACATACACGAGAAGCGCTGCCGGGCCCTCGTGTGCAGGCCTCTGATCTCTTATCGTATCAAGGAATACAGGTGTAAGGCATGCATGCTGTGCCTTAAGGCCTGTCCGGTTGATGCCATCATAGGTGGAAAAAGGCAGGTTCATGAAATCGATCAGAGTAAGTGCATCAAGTGCGGCTCGTGTATGCACGCCTGTCCTCGCAAGTTTAACGCTGTGGAATGTATTTCAGGTCGGATAAGTGAGCATTAAGTAATGACAAAAAATGTGACCCTGACTATGAACGGTGTGGAAGTGAAGGCCCGGGAAGGGATGACCATCCTGGAGGCGGCCGGAAGTGCGGGGATTTTCATCCCTACATTATGCCATTATCCTGGCCTCACTTCAGAGGGTGCTTGTCGCATATGCCTCGTTAAGATTGAAAAGAAGAAAAAGCTTCATCCTGCCTGCCGTACGCCTGTTGAGGATGGGATGGTGGTCATCACGGATGATGCGGAGATTGATCAGGTTCGCCGGGTGACCCTTGAACTCATCCTGAGTGATCATGACTTCAACTGCCTGCTGTGTCCAAAGAGCGGTGCATGCCGTCTGCAAGCGCTGGTCAATCGTATCGGTTTCGATGAGAGACGCTTCAATCGTTTAAATCGCGTGGCTAAGGATCTTCCAGTAGATACCAGTAATCCCTTCTTCGACTTTAACCCCAATAAGTGTATACATTGTGGCATATGCATCCGAACCTGCCGGGAGATTGTGGGTGTTGACGCTATTAACATGGCCTATCGGGGTTACGACCTCAAGGTCAGCACCTTTGGTGATCAGCCGTTCAAGGAATCAGCCTGTGTCTCTTGCGGGGAATGCGTTGAGCGCTGTCCGGTGGGGGCTTTAATCCCCAAAGATGTAAAACATCCTACCCGGGAAGTAAAAACTACTTGTGCTTACTGCGGTGTAGGCTGTGGACTCTATCTCGGCGTGCGTGGCGACACCATTGTGAAGGCCAGAGGTGATCACAGCAACCCTGTCAACCGGGGAGAGCTTTGTGTTCGAGGGCGCTCTGGTTATCGCTTTGTTCACAGCCCTGACCGGTTATCTTCCCCGCTTGTGCGGGCATACGATCCCCTTGAAAGCAAACCGCAAGGCATCAATGGCGCAGCAGAGTCGGGCAAACTCTTAACAAGACCCCTTGTAAAGGAGAGGGGAGAGTTTGTTGAGGTCAGTTGGGAGCAGGCGATCAAGTATTTGGCAAGCACTTTGGTTCATTACAAAGGGGACCAGTTTGCTGCTCTTTCTTCTGCCAAGTGCACCAATGAAGAAAACTATCTCTTTCAAAAGTTTGTCAGGGTAGTCATGGGGACAAACAATATCGACCACTGCGCTCGTCTCTGACACTCGCCTACGGTGGCCGGTCTGGCCGCCGCCCTGGGTAGCGGTGCCATGACAAACGCCGTTTCTGAAATCGGAGAGGCTGCTTGCATTTTCGTCATAGGGAGCAATACAACGGCCGCACATCCCATCATAGGTAGACAGATTGTCAGGGCGGTCAAACAGGGCGCTAAGCTGATCGCGGCCGATCCGCGACGAACAGTGCTGCGCCGCATGGCGGATGTCTGGATAAGACATAAACCCGGTACGGATGTTGCCCTACTAAACGCCATGGCGCGTGTCATTATCAAAAAGAAACTATTTGATACCTCTTTTGTGAAAGAACGGTGTGACGGTTTCGAAGCCTTGGAGGCAGCGGTGAAGGATGGTGATCTGGCGGAGGCGGAGCAAATTACCGGTGTTCCTGCCCAGAAGATTGTCGAAGCTGCCAGAATGTATGCCACCTTTTCGCCGGCAACCATCCTGTATGCCATGGGTATTACCCAGCATTCCCATGGTACAGATAATGTAATGGCAGTGGCCAACCTGGCGCTCCTCACGGGTAACATCGGCAAGCCTTCTTCAGGGGTCAATCCGCTCAGGGGACAAAACAACGTCCAAGGAGCCTGTGACATGGGCGCTCTCCCAAATGTGTTGCCTGGTTACCAGAAGGTTGAGGATCAAAAAATCCGGAAGAAATTCGAGAAGGCCTGGAACTGCCAACTCAATCCATCACCGGGGTTGGTTTTGACCGAACTCTTTGAAAGCGTGCATGCAGGCAAAGTGAAAGCCCTTTACATCATGGGTGAGAATCCTATAGTTTCAGAAGCTAACACGAGTTTTGTCGAGGAAGCCGTCTCACGCCTGGAACTGCTTGTAGTTCAGGATCTCTTTCTCACGGAGACGGCCCAGATGGCCGATGTGGTCCTACCAGCGGCTAGCTTTGCTGAAAAGGACGGAACCTTTACGAATACGGAACGGAGAGTACAACGCGTACGCAAGGCCATAGAGCCTGTGGGCAATAGCCGTCCTGACTGGGTGATCATCCGCGACCTTGCGAAAAACATGGGAGCCAAAGGCTTTGATTTCAACAGTCCGGAAGAAATCATGGAAGAGATACGTGGTCTGACTCCGAGTTATGGCGGTATTACCTATGGCCGCATTAGCAAGGTTGGTCTCCAATGGCCGTGCCCTGATCTAGATCATCCCGGGACACCTTATCTTTTTGCAGAAAAATTTAGTACCCCCAGCGGTCGAGGACAATTTGCGCCCATCTCGTACACGCCACCGGCTGAGGTGGTCAGCCACGAGTACCCTTTTATTCTGACCACAAGACGAAGTTACTTTCATTTCCACAGCACGCTGTCACGCAAGGTAGATGGGATGAATGTGTTGCGCAGTGAAGAACGGGTGGAGATTAATCCAGTTGACGCGGCTCCCCTGGAGATTGAAAACGGCGACGCTGTAAAGGTGACCTCAAAGCGGGGGGCTGTTCAGGCCAAGGCAAAGATTACTCAGACTACCCCACCTGGTGTTGTTTCAATGACCTTCCATTATCCTGAAACCAGAACTAATTTGCTGACCCATGGCGCTTTGGATCCTGTGGCAAAAATACCGGAGTTCAAGGTCTGCGCTGTCAAGGTTGAACGCGAGATCGATTTTGGCACTCAATACTTGGGATGGGGAACTGGTAAAATAGGATAGTCTCCGAAATCGAATATCTCCCCATGGAGAAAACAAGCCTGAGAATCGAAGCCGATCCCTGTACTGTTTTTAGCGCCCTTTATCGTGAGCCGGGCGCTATTTTTTTGGAGAGCCAGAAACCTTCCTTGACGGAACGTTACTCATTCATCGCGTGGGAGCCTGAAAGGGTTTTCAGCGGAAACATTCCGAAGCTTAATAAGGACGATTTTTTTGCTTTCATATCCTCCCATTGTCAGGAATACTTTATAGCCGGCTACATAGGATATGAGGCCTGTCAGTGGATAGAAGACCTTCCAGCCCCCAGCCCAAAAGATACAAAGAATCCTGACATCTATCTTGCCGCCTATCCACAATTTCTCGTCTTTGACCATATCCGAAAGACCTGGTCTTATTGGCACAAAGACAGGCCCCTTGTCCTGCCCAAGTTGCCCGGAGAGAATCGGCAAGCCGGCTCCAGCAAAATGATCGGTTTTAACCAGAGCAAGACCACTTACCTTGAAAATGTGCGGCGCGTGCTTGATTACATCAGGGCGGGTGATGTCTATCAGATAAACTATACCCAAAGAGCCCATTTCACCTGCTCCGGCGATTCATTTGACTTGTACCTGCGTCTCAAGGAGATCCAGCCCGTCTCCTATGCAGCCTTCGTCAACATGGGAGAGGGGCTGGTCATTTCCGGCAGCCCTGAGCTCTTCTTACGTTTAGACAACAAAAGAGTTCTGAGCAAGCCTATGAAGGGTACGAGAAGAAGGTCTCAGCAAGCCGGGGTTGACAGGAGATTGAGGCGAGAACTCAAAGAGAGTGAAAAAGATCAGGCGGAAAACGTTATGATTGTGGACCTTATGAGAAACGACCTGGGGCGATTTTGTGTGTACGGTTCCATAAAGGTTCCAAGACTGTATGTCGTTGAGGCATATGACACCGTTTATCAAATGGTTTCATATGTGAGCGGTACAGCTACAAGTGATACCCAGTTCTGTGACATCATCCGCGCTACCTTTCCACCAGGTTCTATCACTGGCGCTCCCAAGAAAAGGGCCATGGAAATTATCTATGAACTTGAACCCCACCAGCGAGGTGTGTACTGTGGAGCGATTGGATATCTATTTCAGAATAAGATGGTGATGAACGTAGCTATTCGAACCCTTGAACTGTATAATGGAAGCGGAATCCTTGGGGTGGGAGGAGGCATAGTCGCCGACTCGGATCCTGAACTTGAATATGAAGAAAGTATCATTAAGGCAAGGGCTTCTATGATGGCACTGGGGATAAAGCCGTGAAAAGTAGGGGACGCCCCCTTGGTCCCGTTACCCTTTGGAGTCCTTGACAAAAGCACGCCTTGCTGGTATCCTAAATTAAACGTTTCCGAATTTCTGCAACCTATTGAAGTTATAGATATTTAGCCGACTTCGCCAAAGTAGCCGTAGGCTACGACGGCTGAATTGGCGCTATTGCGAGTTCGATCAGGGAATAATGGAATGATGGACACGAAGTGAAGCTTGCGCTCATATTGGAACGATGTAAAAGAAAAAAGGACCAAGATCCTCTTACACCCAACCTTCCACTATTCCAGTATTCCCTGGCCCAGACCGGGTTTTCACATGGCACCGGATATTATTCTGATGTCGCGCCCCTGGCCCAGACCGGGTTTTCCCCCTTGGGCATTGTCCAACTTCTGTCGCGCCAGGGCGGGCAGGGCGGGCCAATTGTGAGCGAAGCGAACTAACTTGAATCTCCGTATGACCCGTCAACCCCAAGTATAGGGGAATTCTGTAGTCAGGTTGCTCCCTGGCATGGCTTGATGTCAATCAAGGATGATTTCAGTGGAAAAGAACCTGAAAATCTGCCTACCTAGCTCCTAACGGAGAGTTGTCATTCCGTTAGGAGCCCCCAACATATTAGCCGGATAAAGACAAACCAGTTCTTAAGCTGCCATGGAAAGCTACGGATCTTAACTGATCATTTCCCATTATTTCTGACCAGATATCTAAAGTCCCTGATTCTTTTTGGTGTTCAGCTCGTAATGTAACTTCTCAATAAGTTCGGGTAATAGGTCCTGGATGTAAGTGTTTGGTCCCCCCATTTTGTCATTGCGAGCGTAGCAAGAAATCCTGTTTGCAACAGTAGCTTATAAAGATTTCTCCCTGGCCCAGACCGGATTTTTCTTCTGGAGATATTTTCGAGCCCCTGTCGCGCCCCTGGCCCCCTTCGGTCTGAGCTACATTCGGCCTGTCTTCGACCCTGAGCTCAGACCGAAGGGAGCTCAGACCGAAGGCAGGATCGAAGACAGACCGGGATGACGGGGGCTGACATCAATGCTAAAGCTGTCGCGCCAGGGCGGGCAGGGCGGGGCGGTCGAAATGACAGCCACTTACACCCAATCGTCATTCCCGCGAATAGTCGCAAAATATGATCAAACCCAACTTTTTGAGAAGATACAACTAAGTATGCCAAGTTATGAAAAATATTGAAGAATTAATTAACGAATTAATTAGAAAAATAGTTGAAAGCAAAACCAATAACTCGAGGGTCAGAGTTTCACGGGCAACCTCGTTGGTCAATGCAAAAATAGGCCGAAAGGCGTCAATCAAAGCTCGAAAATCAAAAAAGCACCACAGGCGTGCCCGTCGGGTCTTCGCAGAAGAAGGTAAAGCCGCGTCTTTTACGGACAAGTCTTTATTATCCGCTTCCGCTCTCATTAACGTTCTGAAAAAAAACGGACACGCAAACATAAACAGCATAATAGTGTGGTCCAAAGATCTATTTGATGCTGTCAAAATGATGAAGAATATTTCTGAAAAACGAGAGGTTATTTCTTATTTAATTCATGGTTATGAGAGCCAACTGGTTGCCAGTGAATATACTGCTCGCGATATTGCAACTATGGTTAGCAGCTTACCACAGCCGGATCGTGCGAGACTCGAGGAAGAATTAAAGAGCCTTGTTATTAAGGCTATCAAAAGAAAAGTTGGTAAGGATGAATTACTACGTTTTGTAAACGAGGTTTTACCCGAATTCAAATTCTTTCCAGAATATGAAAAAGAAATCTTAAATACCCTCAACATAAGCAAAAGGGTATCAGAAGAAACAATCATGGGGACCAGAGATGAGATATTGGATCATTTAAGAAGTCTAAATAAGTCTCACCTCCACTTCGCCATCCCTGTTCTAAAAAATATTATAACATATATAAGGCTAAATCCTCCCCACAGAGAAGGTCCTCCCTCTCATGAGGAAGTGACTTTTTATCGCGTAGTAAAAGAGTCTTTGAAAGAAGCGGTTTCCGGGATAAAAGTAAGTCACAAATTATATCCTTTGATACGTCAGATACTAAAAGACACCTTCTACTTGTCAAGTTCTAAGATAGAGCGCATAGATAGGTTGTGCAGAATTGCTGAGCATGAGGTTAATGTTAGTACACATAAGGGACAGGATCTATTAAGTCCAGGCGATTTAAGAAGAATATTGGAGAATAATCATCAGCGAAGGCCAAGCGGCACTGGTGGCACTTTTGATCCCAGAGTTACTCAAGCGCTAAAAGAATTATTGAGTATTACTGAAAAATTGTCCACAAGAGACAAGGGATTCATCTTAGATGCTGATGAATTGGCTTTTGACGGACATCTTGAAAAAAGAGTTGAGCAGGCAAATACGAAATTCAAAAGGGGCGAGGAATTACAGGCACTCCTGGATTTAACGGGTTTACGTGAAGAATTAAGCCCAAAGATTGATTCTAAGATGCGGCAAGCAGACACAATGAACCACAGCAATGTTCGTCGTTATGGTGCACATATAGAAAAAGCAGAAAGTGCCTCGCAGGATGCCATAAAGTTCATGGAGGTGGATATTGTTTTAGAAAGGATGATAAATGATTATTCTGCCGATGTATTCAAATTAATTTTCAAGAACCTACATGATGCGTCTGTAGCGACACTTTCCACGCAATTTTCAAGAGCTCTCGCAGCGGTTTACATTATCGGAGAAAATGCAGTATTGAGTGGTTTTGGCGATAGGAATCTTGCCTTTTTTGCGCACCACCTTTTTGTCATGTCCCTGAAAGCGGCATATGGTCCATGTGATTGCGCAAGAGCATATGGGTTTATTCATCAGATAAGATTACTTATAGCTGAGATAATTCAGGACCTGGAAGAAGAATATAAATGGAGAGTTGAAGCTGTAGGTGAAAAGGAGCGTAAAGAGAGTGTTAAGGATAGTCCTGAATCCCTCGCTTTTGTGCAAGATTTATTAAGGGCTACGGCTATCAGGCAATTTGGAGAAAGATTTATTGTCAGGGTTGAGGATTTTTTTAAGAACTTGGCTGAAGAATCTGAATTTGTTGAGGGTCTTAGTTTAGATCCCGTCCTGCAAAAAGATGTAGCTACCATAGCCAATGTGCCTCAGCCAACTTGGAGCGCGATAGCTATACCCTTAAAAGAGTGCAAAGCTTTTGAGAAACAAACAGTAGGTACAAAGGCTCATGGTTTGTCCGCTGTAATTAATCTAGACCTCCCTGTGCCAGATGGCTTTGTTGTGGTTGCAGATAGAAAAAAAACGTCTTTGCCCGATACTTTAAGAGGTACAATCAAACAGCAATTACGTGCCTTAGAGAAAAGAACGGGTAAAAAAATAGGTGATTCAGAGAACCCTTTAATTTTATCTCTCCGCTCAAGTTTTCCAGTATCAATGCCCGGAGCATTTCCAACGGTAACTAATGTTGGAATGAACCAAAAGGTAATGCGGCCACTAGAAAAAAGGTATAATCGCAAGTTTGCTTTGGAATGTTATATAAGATTTATGCGAAGCTACTATGATCTGATGGCTGATACTTTGTATCCTATTGATTATGTGGTTATACCCCAAAACGCGAGCGCAGAAGAGTTAGAGCACCTGTTAGCCTATTATAAAGAGTTGGCTTTAGAAGACCAGATTCGCATCCCCGATGATCCCTGGCAACAAATTGAAGATATCGTAGATAAAATAATGTATCATTCCATAAAAAGCACCGTTCAAATTAGCTGTGCTTTACATGGTATACCATCCGATTGGTTCTTAAGTGTGATTATTCAAGATATGGTATTTGGCAATTTAGACAATTCATACACTGCTGTAGTGCATACGAGAGATACTCGAGACGGCGGCCCTAATTTACAGGCAGAAGTTCTTTTTGGGCGGCAAGGAGAAGATCTAGTTTCCCGCAAAAGGACTTTAGAGGCTCAGCGTGTTCTGCCCGAAAAAGATGAGGCATTTCTGAAAAAAGTACGTCGGGCCTTAGAAAAAGAATTTGGCCCTACAGAAATAGAATTGACCAACCAGCGGGGTAAAACTTCTTTCCTTCAGGCAAGGTCCGCCCGTCTCAATCCTGAAGCAATGAAACGTGCATTTTGGGATATGGTTGAGGAAGGGATTTTGACCGACGATCAAGCAGGCAAATACCTAAATGAAAAAGTCTCAGGATTACCCACAGTTGACTCAAGAGAGAAACCGCTCTCTAAGGGGACTGGTGTTTCAGGAGGAGCGATTACCGGAGGGGTTGCTCTCAGTATAGAAAAAGCCTTGGAATATACTGAGAAAGGACAGAATGCGATTTTGGTTTTAGAATATACTCCAGGCAGAGAAATGCAGGACCGTTACTCACGAGAAATTGGTGTATTAACTGCCCATGGTGGAACAGCTCAGCATTATGCTGCTTGGTGTCGTAGTTTAGGAAGGCCCTATGTAACAATGGTAGATGATATGGAAATAGATATCGAGAGAGGTCTGGTCAGGCTGGGACGTCAAATTTTGAGGGATGGTGATGAACTAACTATTGATGGAACAACGGGGAACATTTATCAAGGCTCTGTAAAATTTGTTTTTCCCGATGCAGTGAGTCATACAGAGCAAGATGTACCCAGTTCCCGGAAAAAAAGTCTCGCATCGAATGATGATGAGGAAATTGACAAATTGATCGGGATGTCTCTGTGATGAAAGGTTCCTTCCTTACCAAACACCATGTCTTAGGCGTGCACATGTTTATGTCTGTGCATGCAGCCTTCCTCTTCCCTTATTACATAAATGAATACATTATTGCCGGAATCCTCCATCCTTTAGGCATCATGCCTTTATTCTCCATTAATTTTTCTAACATCTGGTTACTCTTGGAAGTTGAATTAATCACTGCTTATTTAAGCTGGCATTTAGGGATCTATCACCACGAAAGAGGCCACTATCTTGAGGCCGTGGAGTTGAACGCCTTAAACATTAGAGTTGTCAATAAAGATTTTGTAGAGTCCCAGATACGAAGATTACAAATTCCTGAAGAGGTAGCTGGTAGTCTCAGGGCCATGGTAGAACAGAAAGGGGACGTCAAAGATCCCAGGCGAGACCGCCAAATTACGGATATAGTGAAACAGCACGGTTACTTAACTCCTCAAGACAAACTAAGACAGAAGGGATTAAAGAGACTTGCCTGGGAATTAGAGATGTTGTTGATTCCTTGGGGTAGATTTGGTGGCGTAAGAAAGACCTCCTTGCCTTTAGAAGAGGTTTACAGAGGCAAGAATCCTCTATTTAAAGGACTTGTTAAGGGATTCAATTTTTTCATGGCGGATTTTCGTCCTGATGCTCCGGAGAATTTACAGGTGGAAGCAGCCGGCCCGAGAGAGAGTGGCCGTTGGGCAAAGAGATATCTTATGCTTAGTACTTTGTTGATTATTGGTATTGCCGTAGGTGCTTACACTCCCGGTCTGATGAGTTCAGAATGGGCATTGTCTATTTGGGGTTTAATCCTTGTTGGGAAACTATCTCTTTCCAATGCCACTATTACTGGCTTAGATCGCCTCTTGGCCGATCCCGGCAAGCTAAGAAAATTCGAAGAAGAGGAAACGCTGGCTCAAAAATACGAGGAACAGATTGAAAAAAGGCTGGCTGAAGAGGAGTCTTGGTTTAACAGGATGGCAAAGGTAAAGGTGAGGATGCTTACCACAAGGAGCCATGAAGTTACGTTTAAGAATCCTGGCAGTACAATCACCAAATTGCGTGCACCGTGGCAATTCAGGAATTCCGGCATGGGCGGGGCTCATACTGAGGCCCAGTATCCGGAATCAAACGTTAGCCTTCAAGAATCAATGTTCATTCCTTTGAAGTATACCGACTATAAAGAGTTCCAGGAGATGACCGTAAAACTACAGGCCCGCCTGCAAAGGATTATTGAAAATGCCGAAGGGTGCCGTGTTATGGGCATAGGACTTGAAGGAGGTCTTGCGCCCTATATTAGACCGGAGCTAGAGGAGCTACCGGTGCAGAGACTTTGGAGAATGATGAAGAAGGCAATTATGGAGTGTGGATACTTACCAGGTGAAGAGGTGGCCATTGGTTTGGATGGGGCCATGGCCGAACTGGAAAAGGAATTTCGAAAAGTCTCGGGTCAAGAAGAGGCTGTAGGTGAATATTTTGCCTGGAGATTTACTGATCGAGAAGTCATATTAGATAAGGAAGATATCCGCGCAATATTTAGAAAGGCCATTGTTGGAGATGACATACCCATTATCTCTATTGAGGATGGTTTCTCCGAAAAAGATGACCAAGGCTGGGCGCTTCTGATGGATGACTTTGGCGATACACATATATTCGTGGTAGGAGACGATAATGTTACTACCAATGATGCTATTATCGAGGACAAATGTAATGTGATTCGTGAAAGGTCCGGGAAGAAAGGAATCATTAATGCTCTATTGACCAAGGCCAATCAGATTGGAACCTTAACTGAAACCGTACTTGCGATGCTCGTTGCCTACGCTAAGGGGTTAGAGTTGATCATCTCCCATCGTTCCAAATCACCCAACGAAACCATGGAAGCCCATCTTGCTTTGGGGGCAGATGCTATGGGTATGAAGTGCGGTGGCGGTGCCAACACCGAGCGTTTGGTGAAATATGACGCTGTCTTAAGCTTAATGGCCAAGACAATCAAGAAAGCGCAAGAACAAGCTGAAAAGAGAATCAGAGAGAGTTTATCTGCTGATAAGGTTAAGGATCTAGAACTAAAACTAGATGAACTTCTCAATGAACTAAGCATTACTGAGGTCGCTGCCTCTGAAGTGCCTACCAATGCGGGTATTCCTACCATTAACATTGAAATATCTTTTGGCATACCGGGCAGTAAAAGGTTCGAGAATTTCTGGACCTTTACTGGTGCCACCCCGTTAGGAACTGCCGCGGGCACTACTGCGGCAATACACTTGGTGGAGAGGGGCATTGAACCTTATATGCTCAGGGAAACAGGGATTAGTTCCAGAGAAGAAACAGACCAGATTCTCGTCTATGTTAAGGGTGATAACACCTATCGCTTTAAGAGGGGTGTAGGAGAAAAGGTAGCTGATATTAATAATTCCAAATTAAGCGAACTTTACCGCAGGGCTCTGCGTTATGCCAAAGAAGGAAAGATTATGATAGGAGAGAACGTAATAGAGTACGAAGCTGGCCGGGGCTGTCTCAATGCCCAAGATTATGCCAATATGGTTTTAGCTGATGCTTTTGTGGGCAAGAGGCTTTCTGATTTAGGAGGCCTGTTTGAGATAGACTCACAACTACTTGAACTGGAACTTCAGGTTGCTCGGCAGCGAGGTAAGATCTCTGCTGATGCCACCCAAGAGCAAAAGGAACAGGTTGTGATGGTCAAGGGGCAGTTAGGCATGAACGCGATTCTTTCCCAATCTCTGGCCCTAGGCAGACTAACTGCACATATGCAAGGAAAAGAACTCTGGCAGTTAGTGAGGGAATTGATGGCTAATACGATGGCAAAGACCATTGCCAGCTATGGAGGGACTAATCTATTTGATCTGATCAGGACACATAACCGGAAGGCAACAAAGGAAGTTATGGCCATGAAGGTGCTGGATGAAGAGAGTAGGAATGCCCTGATTAAACACCGCACATTGTCCAGTGAATCTTTAGCCAGAGTAAAGCAGAGGATATATCAAGCTGAGGAAGCTGAAGAGATCTGGAAGGCTTTCCAAGAGGAGTTAACTTTTAGAGAATTGATTGTCGTATTTCAGGTGGTCTCAAATAGAGTAAATGAACAAGGGATCAAGACTCATAAGATGTTGCGCAGTATTCTTCCTGTGTATGGGAAAGATGCTGAAACTGTTGCCCTTGATCCCATATTTTGGTTTTCAGAACATCTTGACTCAAATAGTTTACGTTCTTAAAATCTTAATAGCCCGATTTGACTGGCAAGCAGCCAAGTTGCAGTTGGCGGGCATGAAAGGAGGACTTCATGAAAACCACACTTAGCATCATCAAAGCCGACATTGGCAGCGTAGGAGGGCACATCGCCCCCAGCAGGCAATTGTTTTCTGTTGTGAAAGAGTATGTAGAAGACGCCTCCCGTGGGATTGTTAATGATGTATTTATCTCCAGCACAGGGGATGACATTGCGCTGCTGATCTCCCACCAACAGGGCGTTTTGAACGAACAGGTCCATAAGCTGGCATGGGACGCGTTTCTGGAAGGGACCAAGAGGGCCAAGCAACAAGGCCTTTATGGTGCGGGCCAGGATCTCTTGAAGGATGCCTTTGCGGGTAATGTAAAGGGGATGGGTCCCGCAGTTGCCGAGATTGAGTTTGAAGAGCGTCCTGCCGAGCCCTTCCTGATGTTTGCCGCTGATAAGACCGATCCGGGCGCCTATAATCTGCCTGTCTACCTGGCCTTTGCGGACCCAATGTACAATTCGGGTTTGATCCTGGCGCCAAAAATGGAAAAGGGGTTCAAGTTTACCATAATGGATGTTTCCTATACCGAAGGTGACAGGATTATCGAGCTGAATACACCGGAAAACATCTACGATATTGCTGCTCTTTTGAGGGATAATCAGCGTTTTGTGGTCGAGTCGATTCACTCCCGTGAAGACGGAGAACAGGTCGTTTCTGTGAGCACGACACGCCTTCA
>JAUWMM010000125.1 GCA_030613145.1 Desulfobacterales bacterium
GAGATATTACCGTCAATGCACTAGGATTGTTTGGATGGTGGGTAAGTAAGTATAAAATCCTGGGAGCCAGTTGGGGCATGATGGCCACGATTTATAGCGCCGACAACGCAATAGAATTTCCCACTTTTGAGGTTAAAAGTGATTTCGGACTCGGGGACATCTACTTTCAGCCTATCAATCTTGGCTGGCATTTGAAACAGGTCGATTTTATGGCGACCTATGGAATTTATTTTCCCACAGGTAGATATGAGTTGGGTGGTGATAACAATACCGGATTGGGGATGTGGACCCATGAGTTCGGTGCCGGCACGACCATTTACTTTGATCAGGAGAAAAAATGGCATTTTTCAGCTATGGGCTATTTCGAAATCAGTACAGAAAAAGAAGGTACGGATATAGATGTCGGAAATATCCTAACCGTTGAAGGGGGATTGGGCAGATCGTGGTATGAAGGTGCTCTCTCGGTGGGGATCGCCTATTATGCTCAGTGGAAATTGACCGAGGACACAATAGGTGGCCTTAATAGGCTTGATCCCAGGTTACCGTCCACCCTCACCCTGAATCGATCCCGGATATACGCTCTAGGGCCGGAGGTCAATATCCCGATCATTATTAAGGACAAACTCATTTCCATCATTACGGCCCGTTATCAGTGGGAGTTTGGTGCTCGAGCTCGGCTTGAAGGTGAAAGTTTCAACCTGTTGCTCAATTTTCCTTTTTTCTAGAACCTACCTTTAAAAAAACTAGAAAGAACATTCTGCTTGAGCAATATAATCGAAGTGAAATAATTATTAGAAGCAGCAAATGATGGCGAGAAAAGGGGAGGTATAAAACATGAGGCTGAATAGGGGTAAAGGAAGGAATCCACCCACAAAAGAGGTTTTCCCAGCAATAGTCTGTCTGGTTACTTTTGTAGCGCTATTGGTGACCTCCTGTGGGAAGGAGGAAGAAAAGGCGCCTGTATCAGAGGTGGTCAGGCCGGTGAAGGTCATGACTGTCGTCTCCAGCGGTGGGGGGGGAGGCCTGCAATTTCCGGGCAAGGTCCGGGCCTCCAAAAGGGTGGAACTGGCCTTTAAGGTCGTGGGGGGACGGCTCTTTGAACTCCCCATCGCGGGCAAAGAGGGCGGATATGTCAAAAAGGGGGAACTTCTGGCTCGTATCGATCCGAAGGATTTCCAAACAGACCTGCGAAATGCCGAAGGTCGACTCAGAGAGGCTGAATCGTCTCTAAAACTGGCCAAAAGCGAGTATGCGCGTATTCAGAGGATTATGAAACAGGATCCGGGTGCTGTGAGTCAGGCGATGGTGGACAAGAGGCGCGAGGCCGTCAACCAGGCCCAGGGCCGTATCAAGTCCTTCAAAGCCTCTGAGGATAACGCCAAAAACCTATTGAGCTACACCTATCTCAGGGCCCCATACCCGGGCGTCATCGCCAAAAGATATGTGGACAATTTCCAAGAAGTCAAACCAAAACAACCCATAGCCAGGTTAGAGGACATATCCAAGGTAGAGCTCTTGATCGACGTGCCGGAAAACGTGGTGGCCGTGAGAAGAACGGAGGGACCAGGATCTGTTACAGCGGTCGCTGAGTTCCCCACCGCCCCGGGCAAACAGTACCCTTTGAAGGTGAAAGAATATGCAACAAAGGCGGATCCAGCCACCCAGACCTATCAGGTCGTGCTTCAGATGCCTCAACCGGAAGACATCAAA
This sequence comes from Desulfobacterales bacterium, assembly GCA_030613145.1. Lineage (GTDB taxonomy): Bacteria > Desulfobacterota > Desulfobacteria > Desulfobacterales. Next base: position 1,711 of record JAUWMM010000125.1, read on the forward strand.
GTATGGCCTGGTATGACGGCTACTGTTTCGGTTTCCATCCTGGAAAAAGAATCGACGGAGGAGCGATCAATCTTCATTCCCGCCATTGCGGTCATGACGGATCCTAACGGTAAAAACTACGTGTGGCTCGTTGATTCAGCTAACATGACCGTCCTCAAAAAGGAAGTGAAAACCGGTCGATTGGCAGGATCTGAAAATATCGATGTCCAAGAAGGTTTAGAGGGGGGGGAGACCCTCGTCGTCGCTGGTGGTACGAAACTACAGGAAGGCATGAAAGTCAGCATTTGGGAACAAAAATAGGGGGAATCCGGAATCATGAATATAGCAGAATGGTCCATCAAGAAGAGTGTCATAACCTGGACAATGACCGTCCTTCTTCTATTTGTAGGCTATATCTCCTATCAAAATTTACCACGCCTTGAAGACCCGGAATTTGCCATCAAAGAAGCTGTGGTGGTCACACAATATCCCGGGGCCTCCGCCCAAGAAGTGGAAAAGGAAGTGACCGAAAAGATCGAGAAGGCGACCCAGGAGCTGGGCCAGCTCAAACGGGTTGAGTCCTATTCTGAGAGAGGGCTCTCAAAGGTCAAAGTTGTCATAAAAGATCAGTTTGACAGAGCGGCCCTGCCCCAGGGCTGGGATGAGCTCAGACGAAAGATCAACGATTATCAAAGGGAGCTTCCTCCCGGTGCTGGCCCCTCAATCGTCAATGATGACTTCGGGGATGTATATGGGGTTTACTTCGCCCTGACCGGAAAAGGGTTTACTTATGCCGAACTGAAGAAGGTGGCGGAACTGTTGAAGCGGGAGTTGACCACCGTCACGGATGTCAAGAAGGTCGTTTTTTTTGGTGTGCAGTCAGAAGCGATTTATGTGGAAATTTCCAAAACCAAAACGGCCGCCCTCGGTATCAGGCTGGAGCAGATCTTTACGGCCTTACAAGCAAAAAATATCCCTTCTGACGCGGGCCGTATCAAAATCGGCAGTGAATATATGGCCATATTCCCCAGCGGTATCTATAAATCAGAGAAAGACTTCGGGAATCTGCTCATCAGCAGTCAGGCGGGGAAGCTGATTTACCTCAAAGATGTGGCTGAGATCAGACGGGGCTATGTTGATCCACCAAAGGATATTTTACGAATCAATGGCAAGCCCGCCATCGGTATCGCGATCTCAACAATTCTAGGCGGCAACGTGGTCACCATGGGCCAAGCGGTAGAAAAGCGGATCAAAGAACTGCTGCCCCAGATTCCGATAGGGATGGACCTGAAGGTCATTTCCAATATGTCGGCTACGGTTGTGGAGGCCATCAACGGATTTATCATCAACCTCGTCGAAGCGGTCGCCATCGTCATCGTCGTTTTACTGTTCTTTATGGGATTACGCAGTGGATTGATCATCGGGTTTATTCTCACCCTAACCATCGCCGCCACCTTTGTGGTGATGAACTACTACCAAATCACCCTGGAACGAATTTCTCTCGGTGCGCTCATCATCGCCCTGGGCATGCTCGTCGACAACGCCATTGTCGTGGTGGATGGGATGAAGGTGAGGATTGAGAATGGGATGGACGGACTGGAAGCGGCCAAGGAAGTCGTGGGCCAGAACGCCATCCCGCTGTTTGGTGCCACGGCCGTCGCAATCCTCGCTTTTGCCTCTATTGGAGGCATGGACAACAACACCGGTGAATTTTGTAGAGCCCTCTACTATGTCATTTTGATTTCCCTTTCTTTGAGCTGGCTGACCGCGGTGACCACCACACCACTGATCACGAAGACCTTTCTCAAGAGCAAGGTAGAGAGCAAGGGAGAGGGAAAAAGCGCCGATCCCTATGGGGGCAAGTTTTACCAGCTCTATCGCAGCGGCCTGATGTCGGCCATCCGCTACCGATGGGTCACGATCGCCGTTGTCGTGGGTCTTTTTGCATCAGCGCTCTATGGGTTTGGTTTTGTTAAAAATATGTTCTTCCCACCTTCAACCCGGCCGCAGTTTATGGTGGAATGTCAGTTCAGAGAAGGGACCCATATCAGAGAGACCGAAAAAAAGGTCGCTGAGCTCGAGGCATACCTGCAAAAAATTGAGGGGATTACCGATGTGGCTTCAGCCATCGGCGCAGGACATCCCCGCTTTATATTGACCTACAATGTACCGGTCGATGCCGCGGATCAATACAGCCTGGTGCTCGTTTCAGTCAACGACTATAAGGTCATCAATGAGATTTATCAAGAGGTCCAGTCTGATCTGGAATCCATGTTTCCGGATGCCACCATTAATGTGAAAAAATTTGCTCTCGGTCCCGGGGCAGGGGGGAAAATCCAGTTGAGAATCAATGGGCCGGATCCCGCCGTCTTACGCCAGTTGTCAGAGACCGCCAAGGCTATTATCGCCGCCGATCCGGACACAAAGGCTGTTCGCGACGAATGGGGCGGTAAGGTCAAAACGGTCCGGCCGATATTGGCGGAAGAAAGGGCCCACAGACTGGGCATTGACCGGAAGGATATCTCCCTGCGCCTCCAGGCAAATTATTCCGGGACCCTCACCGGCATTTACCGTGAAGGCATCGAATTGATCCCGATTTATGCCCGTGCCCCTAAAAGCGATCGCATTACCATTGAGGACATGACCGATATACCCGTCATCAGCCCCATAACAGGCGAAAATATCCCCATGTTGCAGGTCGTGAATTATTTGGAAACCGGAACCGAGAACGCCCGTGTTTCGCGATACAATCGCCGGTCCATGATCAAACTGCATGCCGATCCGAGATTGGGGCTTCCTTCCGAGGTTATGCTGAGAGTGAAACCCAAAATCGAACAGGCGCTCGGGGTGGATGTGGAACAATATCTCGGCAGGCCATTGCGTGGAAATCAGACATTTGGGGCCAATACGATTCCCCTGAAATACGACGACATCCTTCCCTTGAAGGACAAGCCGGGGTACTTTATCGCCTGGTCGGGTGAGGCTGAAGATCAGGCCGATTCGCAAAAAAAGCTTGGGGAATCCATACCCATTTTCTTTGGAATGATGATCTTGGTTGTCATCTTTCTCTTCAATGCGTTCCGTCAGCCCTTGATCATTTGGTTGACCGTCCCCCTTTCAATCATCGGGGTCACCGCCGGTCTACTCATCTTTAATCAACCCTTTGGTTTTATGGCGCTTCTCGGAGTGATGAGCCTGGCCGGTATGCTCATCAAAAACGCCATTGTCCTGGTCGACCAGATCAATTTGGAAATCAAGGAAGGTAAAGATTCCTTTCATGCGATCATAGACTCGGGCGTGAGCAGAATGCGCCCGGTCTCCATGGCAGCGCTGACCACCATCCTGGGAATGCTTCCGCTGTTACAGGATGATTTCTTTGTCGCCATGGCTGTCACCATCATGTTCGGGCTCGGCTTCGCCACCGTCCTGACACTATTTGTGGTGCCTGTCTTCTATGCGGCCTTTTTCCGAATACCTTATCAAAGTGAACAGTAAGAAAAACGAATCCGCCACACAAACGGCGGATAAATTTTGAAGGACGATTAACGGTTAACCGTTTATTTATCCTGCCTGTCCCGCCATAGCCTTCAGGCGGCGGCGGAAGCTTGTTGAAAATCTTGAGCGTGTCGAAGGGTCGAAGGACGGTTCACCATATTATTCACAAATGGGATCGTTTTAAACTATGATTCAAACTAACATTATTGGGGTTGGTAATTGACTATTAAGAGGTGCCATAAGTCTGAATAAGGAGTTTGAAATGTCATGCATGCATAAGATAGGTGGAATATTGTCGAGATGCTCGGTGGTTCTGACAGCCATCGTTCTTCTGGTGGGTGGGTGTGCCATGGTTGGTCCCGATTATAAACAGCCTGAGGTAGAAGAGCCGAAAGAGTGGATGGAGAAAGAGGAACCCCAAATCAAAAGTGAGCCGGAGGATATTAGTAAATGGTGGACAGCACTCAATGATCCAGTCCTCGACCGCCTCATCGAGGCCGCCTATGAACAGAATTTGCCCCTTCGAATTGCAGGAATCCGAATCCTGGAAGCGAGGGCCCGGTTAGGGATTGCTAAGGGGACCCTGTATCCCCAAACGCAACAAGCGGTCGGTAGCTATGCCCGTGTGAGTGCGAGTGAGAACACGGCCAACATACCAATACCGGCTTTGTTTGACTCAACCTTCAGTGATTATCAACTCTCATTCGACGCCGCCTGGGAACTCGATTTCTGGGGAAGATTCCGTCGGGCCGTGCAATCCGGCATCGGAAACTTTGAAGTGTCGATTGCCGACTACGACAACACCCTGGTGACTCTCACCGCCGAAATGGCCAGGACTTATGTGGTGATTCGTACTCTCGAGGAACGGTTGTCCATTGCACGGGAAAACGTGAAGATTCAGGAGCGTTCACTGCAGATCGCAGAGGTGCGTTTCA
>JAUWMM010000218.1 GCA_030613145.1 Desulfobacterales bacterium
ATTCTTCAGGTTGGCTTGCATATTTTGCGGATGAGCCGAACGCCAAATATTTCCTAAAGCCTTTGAATGATGAGTCTTCGCTTGTTGTTCCAACGGTAACGATATATGAGGTCTTTAAGGTTGTTCTTCGAGAGTCCAGTGAGAATGAAGCGTTACAAGCAGCCGTTGCTATGCGAAAAGGAACGGTTGTGGATCTAACAACTACACTGGCGATTGCTGCCTCAAAACTAAGTCTGGAGCTTAATCTTCCAATGGCTGACAGCATTATTCTCGCAACAGCAAAAGAATTCGTCGCTACTATTTGGACTCAAGATTCAGATTTTAAGAATACAAGCGGTGTGAAGTATTTTCCTAAGAAATAAGTGAATGTCCATAATTATAGTGAAATGTTAATGGAGTCACAAAAGTCTGTATTTGTCGCGAAGCTTGACAGACAGGTGTCGAACAGTTGTAAATGCCTCTTCCACGGTCTTCTCACCGTCAGGGTTGACAAGGCAACAAGTAGCAGGAGAAAGCATACTCCGAGAGAGAAGAAACTCCAAATCAATCCCGCTCCTCCCTAAAGTATCCCATATTTTCTCTAAGCGCTCTTGCAAGGAATCTACATTCTCCTTTTCAAAAGGTTCGATATTTGTAGGCACTATTCCCCAGACTATAAATCCTCCCCGGTCTAAGAACTTTCGAATCGATGAGTCATAACATGAAAACACTTCACCGTTCGTATAGACATCAAGAGATAGAATATCAATGTCCATCCTTAGAAGAAAATCCCAGTCCGGGTTCCCACACAAATGCACGGCACGTGGCCTCTCTATCATTGAAAAGAATGCTTCCATGTCAGCCCGCGCAGCCTGATCTCCATATCCTGCCATTCCACTGAACACAAACTGAAGCCCCGGTTCATCCACATACATGAAGGCATTTGGGTTTCGTTCTTTTAGTCGATTGAGTTGAACATTTACTCGCTTGGCCATAAACTCCAGCATGAATGGTCGCACTGTGTCATTAAAGATGATAGGTCGATCATCCTGATCCAACACGTTGAACCCAAAACTGATAGGGCCTTCGAGCTGCCCCCGGATGGCTGGTCGATCTGACAGATCCAACTCCAGGTAACGTTTATAAACAACCGAATATGTTTGACTGATGTCAAAATAATCCGGGTCATCAAAATGCTCCATGGTCTCGTCAAATTCATCGATGAACTTGTCCATAGAAAAACGCACTTTGCGCTTCTCTATGTCAAGCACAATACCCGGGAAGTGCTCCGAGGCCTGAACGTACATGTCCTCATGGTAGCTAAAAAGGGGAAGTTGGGGCCAGAACGGCACGTCCAATGAGAGCGCTAAGTCAAGAGCCCTGTCCACATTCCTGTGGGGCATAACCGCCATTGCTGTTGTAATCAAGTTACCAGGTATAGGCATTTGAATTGAAAATGGTCTAGGGCCGCTATGCACACCGGACGTTCAGACCAGGCCCAAAGTATCGGGATACGGACACGGGCGTCAAAGAAAGTTGATGGGTCGATTTTGTTATAAATTTTTAGCTGAAAACACAACTGTTGTCAACCTTGTTGCCATAATCAGCCGGTTCTTTGAACATTGGTTCTGTTGAGTGGTTGATGGATGCAGTTATCTGGAAGGTATTGGGTGTTCTTTATCGGCCTTTATGCAGGACCTTACGGATGGCCTTGGCCATCTCATATAGGTCAAAGGGCTTCATGAGAAATGCACCTCCTATCTCTTTGGCCCTGTCTTCAATGATGCATTGACTGTACCCTGTGCACAAAATGACAGGAGTGTCCGGACGAATCGCTTTGACTTCTCTAGCCAAAGTATCACCTGTCATTTTGGGCATGATCATGTCGGTTATGACAACATCAAACTTGTCCGGTTCAGCACGGAAGACCTCCAGGGCCTCAACACTACTAGTCAGCGCCGTTATTTTATAGTTGAAATAGCGTTCCAGCATCAGTCGTCCCGTGTAGACTATCGACTCTTCGTCATCAACAAGCAGGATATGTTCTTTACCCGTGTGCTCTGATAGCGAGCCCGGCACCTTTTTTTGCTTAGACTGTTGCCGGGACCCTATGGTTTGGTCATAGGAAAAGCAAAAACGATTATCATAGTCCTGAGCAGTGCATTTGGCCTGATTCATTTAAACCTCCCTGAGTCAGCTTGAGCGACCATGCGAAACTTCGGTGCAAGTCCATGGATGGTTCAAAAAGCTCATAGGAACATGTGAAAAGGGGTTGTGTAAAGGTCTCTCGTTATAAAATAATGGGCCTCATTTTCAGCTTGTCGACCGATTGGGCGGCCCTGCTACCCATTATTTTTTTCATAACACTTCTTTATATTATCGGCACGAGAGCTAAAATCTTTAGAACTAGTTCCAGGCAAACTAAAAAATCTCTAAAGACTTATATGTTACTGATCTTTCAGGTTTAATTAGTTTCCATCCATTCTGAATTGGAAACTTACGCTTGTGCCCATTAAGTTTTTACGATTCGTGGATGGGCACTAATTGCGAACAAAGGTTACCAAAGATTGTCTCGAAGAGGATCTACGGTGAACAGGTTAGAGGCGAAGGCCCTCATGGAAAATATGCACTCTTTGAGGATCAATATACAAGGAGATGACCTGGCCCGGCTGCAAGTTGGTGTCCTTGGGGACACAAACTGCAAGGCCCTCCTGACCGAGACGAGCATGAATATACTTTACTGAGCCCACATTGCTGAGCATTTCCACTTTGGTCTCCTGTACAACCATGGTTCCACCCCTGCCCTGCCCGATTTCAATGTCCTCAGGCCGGACACCCAGCTCCACTTCCCCTTCCTCTATGTTGAGCTGAACATTTCCTAAGTCCAAAGAAAAGCTGGCCCCCTGAAAATGGGATCGACCATCTTTACTCACGAGCCTTCCTTTATAAAGATTCATCTCCGGTGATCCAATAAAAGTAGCCACAAAGGTATCTGCAGGACGCGCGTAGATGGTCTCCGGGCGATCAATCTGGCGCACCCTCCCATCACGCATAACTACCACCTTGTCACCAAGGGTCATGGCCTCCACCTGATCGTGTGTGACGTATAGGATGGTACCCTTGAACTGACGGTGCAGGCGCTTTAGTTCAAGCCTGACACTGGAACGCAGACGGGCATCCAGGTTGCTCAAGGGCTCATCGAGCAGAAAGAGCTTTGCCTGACGCACCAACGCCCGACCCATAGCCACCCGCTGCCGCTGGCCACCTGAGAGTTCACGGGGTTTTCTATCCATGAGGTCCTCGATCCGCAGGAGGCGGGCCGTTTCCAGTACCCGATTGTGAATTTCCGGCTTGGGTACCCCACGCATACGGAGCCCGAAGCTCAGGTTTTGGGAAACCGTCATGTGGGGATAAAGGGCATAACTCTGGAATACCATGGCCACATCCCTCTCCCGTGGGGATAGTCTGTCTACGGGCTGACTGTCCAGTAGTACCGAGCCCTCGTCCTGGGAGATCAGACCGGCGATAATATTGAGCAGGGTGCTCTTTCCGCAGCCCGAAGGCCCCAAAAGTACGCAGAACTCCCCGTCCTTCACGTCCAGATCCACGCCTGAGAGTGCCATGATGTCACCAAATTGCTTGGTTATTGCTTTCAGGCTCAGCGATGCCATGTTCAACCCTTCATGGCCCCTGCAGTCAGGCCCCGGACCAGACGGCGTTCAAAGAAGAAAAACAGAACCATAATGGGAATGGTCACCATGACTGAAGCGGCCATCACCAGTTGTTTAGAGAGATGCACACTCCCTGCGAGCTGAACAATCCCTCTGGATAGGGTGAACTTCTCCGGGGTGTCCAAGAACATAAAGGCGAAAAGGAATTCGTTCCAGGCGATCATAAAGGTGTACAGGGCCACGCTGGCAAGGGCCGGAGCTGAAAGCGGAATAACGATCCGCCAGATTACCCCGATACGGCTGCACCCGTCTACGAGCCCCGCCTGCTCCATCTCGACAGGCAGTGTCTGGAAGTAGCTTCGAAGCATGTACAGGGCCACCGGCAGCGTCTGGGCCAGATACACGAGGATGAGCACGTTGATCGAATCCCGCAGCCCCATCCAGGAAAATATCACGTACAGAGGTATCACCAGGACAATGGCAGGAAACATGTAGATAAGCAAGATACCGTAAGACATAAACCTACGACCTCGAAAATAGAACCGTGTGACTGCGTACCCCCCCATAGTGGCCAGGGTCACGGAAAGCACCACGGTGGCAACGGATACATACACGCTGTTAGAGATGTATCGGAGAAAGCCGTGCCTGAACAGTACTTCATAATAGGCGTGAAAATCGATTTTGCGGATATCAAGTCCCAGGTTGGCAGGCTTAAGCAGGATCTCCTCCAAGGACTTAAAAGAAGAAACTATCATCCAGTAAAAGGGAAAAGCCACTATGGCGACGAAGAAGAGGATACCTACGACCCTGAGGAT
>JAUWMM010000173.1 GCA_030613145.1 Desulfobacterales bacterium
AGGGTGATGATCTCTATGTTTGCGTTTCTCTGGCACTCGATGAGCTTGGGAGAAAGGATGCACATAGAACAGTCATTGGTGGGAAAGGTCTTATCAAGCTGGGCCATCTTTCCACCAATGGCTGGGCCCTGCTCTACAAGGTAAACTCTAAATCCGAGATCCGCCAGGTCCAGGGCTGCCTGTATGCCGGCGATCCCACCCCCCACTACCATGACCGCGCCGCATGCATCTTGCGAAGACACGGCTGTTCCGGTTTTGTTCATATTATCTTTCACAGTCCAATCCAAACCTTACGTAGAGAGCCCCCATGCGGGGCACTGTTGTGGGAGGCAGAGCCCCCGGGCTAATGACCAATCTAAAATAACCCTTTCACTTTTCCAGTATCGACATCAACATCAACGCGGCGAAAGGCGGGATTTGAACACGTTCCCGGCATCAAGCTAATCGTGCCGGCACAGGGGCACAGAAACTTGGCTCCCGAGTAGATCATCACGTCTCGAATAGGCAAGGTCCAGCCCTTGGGAACCCCTTTCAAGGCCGGGTCGTGGCTGAGGCTAAGATGAGTCTTCACCATCATGGTGGCGTAGTCATCATATTTGGAGTCCCCCTCAAGCATCTTGGCTTTGGCCTCGGCATCGGGAGTCCAGGAAACCCCATCTGCTCCATAGACTTCCCTGGCAATGGTTTCCACTCGTTCGCGAAGTTTCATCTCCAGAGGATACAGATGTTTGAACTCGCTCTCTTCGTTACAGGCATCTATAACAGCATCGGCGAACTCCAATGCGCCTTCACCGCCATGGGCCCAGTGGGTGGATTTAGCGCAGCGCGCACCTGCTGCCTCGGCCGCCTTTCTGACCGCTTCAATCTCATCATCCGTATCGGTATGGAAACAGTTAATACAAACCACTGGATTGATCCCTGCCTTGCGAATGGTGTTGATATGATGAACCATGTTCACACAACCCTTTTCCACCAATTCCACATTCTCCTTGGTGTACTCTTCGGGAAGCGCAAGCCCTGCAACAACCTTGGGACCCCCACCGTGCATCTTAAGGGCACGGATGGTAGACGTCAGAACAGACACATGGGGTTTCAGCCCGCTGTATCGGCACTTGACATTCCAGAATTTCTCAAAGCCTATGTCCGCCCCAAACCCGCTTTCAGTGACATGATAGTCAAACATCTAAAGCCCTATGCGGGCTGAAATAATGGAAGACTGCCCTACGGCGATGTTGGCAAAAGGCCCGGCATGTACCATGCAGGGCGGGTACTCGGCAGTACACATGAGTGTTGGATTGATCGTATTGCGCATCCATGCGGTCATTGCACCGCCGACCTCCAGGTCGCCCGTGGTGACCGGCTTGCCGCTTTTGTCAAAGGCAACGGTAATATTGTCCAGTCTTTCACGTAGATCTGCCAGGTCTCTCACTATGGAAAGGATGGCCATACATTCGGAACCCACGGCAATCCCGAACTTGGACTGCATGGTAAACCCGTCAAAACGCCCGCCAATGCCGATGATTATGTTTCTCAAGGTCTGGGCACAGTAATCAATGATCCACCCCATCTCAACGCGGGTAGGATCGATGTCGAAACGACGCATATTGGTGAGCCTTTTGAGTTGCTCGTCATTGTAATTGCGCTCGTGCTGCATGCGGGCCGTAAGAGCCACCATGGCAAGATTGTGGGCATTCATGATGTCATTGATATCGCCCGTAAGCCCCAGGGAAAACTCAGTCATGGGAATAAGCAGGGATATGCCGCCGCCGGCCGCGGTGCCCTTGATATTCATGGTGGGGCCGCCTGAAGGCGGCCGGCGGGCACCGCCGACGTTTACGCCGCGCAGGCCAAGACCCTCCATAAGGCCGCATGAAGTAGTACTCTTTCCTTCGCCCAGCGGCGTAGGAGTGATGGCAGTGACTTCTATATATTTTCCATCGGGCTTGTCTTTCAGGCGGTCAATGATTTTTAGGAAGTCAAGCTTTGCCAGCCTCCCCATAGGAAGGACCTCTTCTTTTTCAAGACCCAGTTTTTCCCTCCACTCCTCCGGCATGGGCATGTTCTTTTCCGCATCTTCAGATATTTGCCAATCTTTGTATTTGGTTGGATCAAGGGCCATTGGAATCCTCCTCTTGTTTGAATTGTTCTCTACTGTCTAAGGCCTTTCGTACAGCCTGCTTCAATTGATCCGGGGAAAAAGGCTTCGTAAGGTAGCTCAGTGCTCTGCCTTTTCGGATTACTTCTTGTTCCAAATCGATAGTAGTATTTCCTGTTACCACAATTTTGACGGTCCCAGGGCTGATCTCATTCAATCGATCCATGACCTCCAGACCAGAGGCGCCAGGCATATCGAGATCGACCAAGGCGATGTCAGGCCTTATTTCTTTGACCTTGGCCAGACCTACTTCTCCGTTGATAGCCGTTTCTACCAGATATCCCGCTTTAATCAATACCTGACAACAGGAATCCCTAATGCATTCTGCGTCATCTATAATCACTATGACTTCGCCTTTGCCTGATAAGGACATAGGTAGCTCTCGAATGGCACAAAGCCTTCAATAATTTGGTGGAGATGGCTATGTAATACCAAATGTGTGCCAAGCTTGGCCGAAAACACCCTTCTGGCAAAGAACGCTATAACCTCCTTGATATTATTGCTTAATTTAAAACTGAAGATATAGCATGATTTCTGCAGGCAACGCCCCAGGTGGGGCATTTTGCCCCGGTGGCGGTTCAAAATACCCCGGCATGGACTCCTTACTTCCCGGGTGAAGCATTCAATTCAAAATCCGAGCTGCAAAGTGATAACTTCAAGATATCTTTTCGAATTTCACAACTTCATTATTGCCATATCGGCCCTATACCATATAAGAGTGGAATTTTCCAGCAAAAATATGAAACCGGCAGAACCCCGACTAACTTTCCTCTATCCCTTGACAGGCCTTTTGTTTGTCGAGTACGATGATTAATAACGTAGAAGCAAAGGAAAGGACTTGCCAAGATGAATAGATTGACGGTTCGCTCGGCGGAAGAAACCCTGCGAAAAGAAGTAAACAAATTAGACAAGCGTGTTCAGCTCATAGCTGTTAACCAAACCAAGAAAAAGGAAGCTTTCCGTGTAACCCTCCTCAAGGATGGACGGACAGGGAGTGCGGACATAAAGAAAGATCTCATAAGAGACTTCCTTTCCGGAGAAGCCAAGGGCAATGAATTGCGAAAGGCGCTGGGCAAGGCGGTGAGTCATTTGAGCATACAGTACAGGTAATAGTTGAGGCATTTCGGATTTCGGATTTCGGAATGCGGATTTAAAAGAAAGGCACTTTCAGTTAATCCTCCATGACCCTCTTTTTTACCGTCGTTTCATCTTCATTTCTCGTAGTCGTAGTATTTCAATATGTCCTCATTCGCGTCATGCTTCCACAGAGGCTTTCAGGCATGGCAAGAATCATTATCTCATTTCTTGCCGCCCTCAGCTTAAACTCCATCCCCTTCTTGTACATGGCCACAGACCGCATCTTGGATGATCTCCCCTGGTGGCATCGGGAGCTTATTGTATTTCCCTATGCCATTGCTCTTGTCGCATCGGCTCTTTTGGCTGTGCCCCTTTTAATCGTGTTGCTTGCAAGATCAACGTTGCCTAAACTGTGGCCCCGGTTTGACAAATCTAAACGAAGTTTTGTCGGAAATGCTGCGAGAACACTGTCCGGGGCTTCTCTTGGGGTGCTCGCCTATGGCACCTATTATGAAAATAGTACCCCTGAAATATCCAGGGTGGTCCTTTCATACAGAGGACTTCATCCGGAGCTTTGCGGGTTCAGGATTGTACAAGTAACGGATATTCATGCCGGCCCCCTCATATCCTTTGAGTCGATTGCGGGGACTGTCTCCTTGGTAAATGCCCTCAAACCGGATTTGATTGTGCTCACCGGCGATTATGTAAACAATAACCCGGCCTACGTGGATGGTTGTGTTCGGCTCCTCAACGATCTTAAGGCAAATACAGGTGTGTTTGGTGTGTACGGGAATCATGATTACTACACGGGCATCGAGAGTGTAAGGGAAGGGTTTTCAAAGACTCGCATATCCATGCTAAGCCACAGCCGTCACGCAGCAAAGGGGCTGGAGGGGGTGTTGAATATAATCGGGGTCGAAGATCCGGTCTCTCGCTGGGCAACTGATGCGCAATTTCAAGATTTGGCAAAAATCTCTTCGCTTGCTGTGCCCAATCAGTTCAACCTGCTCCTCTCGCACAGGCCAGGAATATTCAAGGCATGCAAGGATTGGAACGTTCAACTGACCCTGGCAGGGCATACCCACGGAGGGCAGGTCATCGTCCCGATGGTCGGGGAGCGAGGATTTTCCCTTGCAGGCCTCTTTGTTACCTATACCCACGGCCTTTATGAATCGGAAAAAGACTCCGAGGTGCGCATGTATGTGAGCAGGGGCATTGGCACTATTATCGCCCCGGTGAGGCTCTTTTGCAAACCGGAGATCGTAGAAATCACCCTGACAAGGGGCTAGGGATTTCGGATTGCGGATTGCGGAATAATGAAGAAGAGAACGGCTTTCTACGATTTCGTCAATCATCAATCGCCAATTGACCAACAACGAGTTACCAGTGAGGATAGATCGGCCTGACCGTACGTGCGCCATCGTTTCGCGAAAACCGAAGACTGACAACGACAGATAGAATCGCTATGATTAGGAGGATAATCTGAAACACGGAGAATCAGCATGAATACCACGACAATCCAGATTCGAAAGCGCGGGACCATAACACTCCCAGTGACAATACGGGAGAAATATCGTCCTAAAACCCCGTTTCTCAGAAAGAAATGGGGTTTTTGCTTTCAGCTTTGCCTGCCCCACAAAGCCCCCCTTCCCTACCCCATCAGATTCCTTCATTAATCCGCAATCCGCAGTCCAAAATCGCTATGACCGTATCTGTCACAGTGTTGTTTTACAATACAGGCAAATGTAACAGTGAATTGGGGCTTTAGCCTTTACTTTAGTGCCTATTCCTGATAAAAAAATCGTCCTAAATCATTAAGAAACAGGGCCATTTAGTCCAATGTCAAGGGCAGACCCCAATTATTTTATGAAACCACAAGACAAGCCCTGCCCGATTTTTATCGGCAAACCCGCTTGAAGCGGATGGAGTGTTAAGAAATAAATTGGTGGCAAATGGGAAAGAGA
>JAUWMM010000184.1 GCA_030613145.1 Desulfobacterales bacterium
TGCTCGGGGGGTAGAAGTGTAATTGTTATTATATCAGCAATTCTAATTCTGACCATAAGGTCCATAGAACACAGGAAACTGGAAATCCGAAGCACGAAATCCGAAATCCGAAACAAATTCAAAATCCGAATGCTCAAATGTCCAAAAGCATAATCCTTTCTTTAAGATACGGAGTTTTGGGTTTCGGTCATTTGAATTTCGTGAATTTGGTCATTGTTTCGAATTTCGATATTCGAATTTCGAGTTTTTTGAATTCGAAACCGAAGAAATTCCAAAATTAGAATCGCTGCTATTTTGTTGACTTCATAGCCAGAATTTTATATAGTTTTTATATCGTGGATCTGGGAAAAATCAGTGATATTGGCATTGCGGCTGCGGCTCGGGCAGGCGAAATCCTTCGCAGTTACTGGGGTAAAACCCATACAGTAGAAAAAAAAGGCGACATCAACCTTGTTACCGAAGCCGACCTGGCTTCTGAAAATGCCATCATCCAGCTTATACGGGCTGTATTCCCGGACCACAGCGTGCTGGCCGAAGAAAGTGGCGTAATCCCGGGGACAGACGCCTATGAGTGGATCATAGACCCCTTGGATGGAACTACAAATTTCGCCCATCACCTACCCGACTTCAGTCTCTCCATTGCCTTTGCTTCTAAGGGAGATATTGTATTTGGCGTAGTCCTGAATCCGGTTACCGGAGAACTCTTTTGTGGTACCCAAGGTCGGGGTGCTACGCTCAACGGCCGACCCATTAGAGTCTCCAGCACAAAGGCTATTGGTGAGAGTTTGCTGGTCACGGGTTTTCCCTATAACCTCCAGTCCGTGATCCGCCCCCTGATTTACCGGTTTGAGCGATGTCTAATGGCTGCCCAAGGAGTTCGCCGACTGGGCTCCGCGGCCTTGGACCTGTGTTATGTGGCATGCGGCAGGTTTGACGGTTTCTGGGAACAAAACTTGGCTCCGTGGGATACAGCAGCAGGCATGATCATAGCCCAGGAAGCAGGGGCAATAATCTCTGATTTCTCAAATGAACCTTACAATATTGACAAGAAAGAAATTTTGGCAACAAATGGCCTTGTCCATCAGGAAATGACTGCGTTGTTGACCTTATCATGAAAAGAACGATTCTTAATTCAAAGCTCCTGGCCGACAAGTTAGACTGTTTTGGACACTACGACCATGACGACACCATTTGCCGGAATTGGTGTCAGTTAAACATTCGCTGCGCTATTGTCCAGCATCAGCATGAAGAGCTTGAAATACTGGAAGATCTTTTCGACGCTGAGCTGGAATTAGACAGGGTGCAATAGCTTTTTCTACCAGCACCAGGGGGTGGCAAACCCCGATTTTTCCTGCCAGGCCGCGTCGGCTTATCCCCTCTGCAAACTGCAGAAGACACCCCGTGCAACCTGTAACAATCTTATCGGGTTGCGCCTTTTCGAAGTCCTCCATGCGCCGCTCCAGGATTTTCATCGATAGTGGGAAGTGAGAACGGTTAAAATCCCCTCCGTGGCCACAACATTGGCCGGGGTGGGAGGCTTCCACCAATTGCAGCCCGGGTACAGCCTGAAGGAGTTTCCGTGGGGCCTGGGTGATTTCCTGCCCAATCCTTAGATGACAAGGATCATGATAGGCAACCCGCAATGGCTTTGTGCCATTCTGGCGCCCCGTCGGCTCAAGGGCTTTAAGATACCCCTCAATACCAAGATGGTTCACCAGAAAGGTCATGGCATCCATGTGCTTCCGGGCCATTGAATCTGCAACATCATGGAATGAAGGGTCATCCGCAAAGAGCGACGCAAGGGCCTTCAAGTGTGATCCGCAGGAAGCACACACGGTCAAAATGGCATCAAGCTCCAGAGATTCAAACACTTTGATATTCTTTTTGGCCAGTTTTCGTGCAGTCTTAGTATCACCAGAAACGTAGGCAGGCAGCCCGCAGCAACCTTGGTCTTCCGGTACGACCAGGGTTGCTCCCACACGTCCAAGGATCCGCACAAGGGCCCGCGCAATATCCGGGAAGAGATAGTTGGCGCCGCAGCCCACAAAGAATCCAATCCGCGGGCCTTCAGCATTTGCGGCAGGTTCGGGTCGGAAGGCATCCAGAAAGGGAGTCCAGGCAATGGGAGGGACCGTGTTCCTTTCGGTGAAAAAGGATAGGGGAAATCGAAGATGGAGTCCGCTCGTCTCTGGGATTTTTTTGCACGCCAGTGCCTGAAGGAGCGCACCACCCTTGAGCAGGGCCCTCGCGGACAAGCGCCCTTCCCTAACGCTCCTAAGCACACTATTTTGGGGCTCACCTCTCTTTTGGTCCTCAAAGAGCCGCCGGCGACCCAACTGGATCAGGAGGGTGGTCTCAACCCTGCTTGCACAAACCTGAGCGCACGCTCCGCAAAGAAGACATCGCGAAAGGATTTCTCCAAGACGGTCTGACCACCTCATGGTTCCAGTTTCAACAGATTCCAGCAGGGCCAACTTGCCCCGGGCTACATCGTCTTCTCGAAAGGTGGCCTGATAGACTGGACACACGCTCATGCACTGGCCGCACCGCTTGCATCTATTGAGATCGGTTTCCATCCCCATACTCATATCATTCGAGATCAAATGGCTTCCAGTCCCAGAATCTCCCCTATTTTTTCAGACAGCTGATTAATACTAAAGGGCTTCTGAATAAAACCATCACAGCCGCGATTCAATATTTCCGTGGCTTCACCATCTATGCTATAGCCACTTGAAAGCAGAACCTTTACATTAGGGTTGATCCCCTTCATTCGGTCATATGCCTCGCCACCACCCATGTTGGGCATAACCATGTCCAAAAGGACTATGTCTATATCGCCCCAGTTTTTTCTGTAAACATCGATGGCTTCTTTTCCATCCCTGGCAATAAGGACCCGATAACCCATGGCCTCCAACAATGCCTGTGCAACTCCAAGGATGACATCTTCGTCGTCTACCAGGAGGACCGTCCTGGTTCCCTCAATAGACTGCTCAGCAGTTCTGACAGCTTTCCAGGCCTTTCTTTCTGATGCAGGCAGATAAACACTGAAAGTCGTCCCTTGCCCTTTCTTTGATTGCACATCAATATATCCGCCATGGCCCTTTATAATGCCGTAAGCAGAAGCCAAACCAAGGCCTGTGCCCCGGCCCATCTCTTTGGTCGTAAAGAACGGATCAAAGATGCGCTCCATAGTTTCTTCATCCATACCTTTGCCCGTGTCAGTAACCGTTAACAGGACATAGTTGCCGGGTTTAGGATCATAGGGTTTGTCCTTGATATCCTTGTGGGTGACATACATGGTTTTCAGGATAAGATCCCCACCGCCGGACATGGCATCTGCTGCATTTACAAACAGATTCAAAAGCACCTGCTCTATCTGCCTATTGTCTGCCTCTATAGAAAATAAATCTTCGGCAAGCTCTCGACGAATCGTAATCTCCTTTCTGGTCCTGCCAAAGGCCTCAGCGGTCTCTTCCAATAATTGGTTCAGGTCAATCGGCTTGACTTCATACCTGCCCTTCCTGGCATATCCAAGGAGGTGTGAGGTAAGTCTGGCTCCGCTTTGAACCTGCTTTTGAATGTTTCTTAGCCGTTCATAATGCGGGTGTGTGGGATCGATATCCAGAAGCATCAAGGAGATATTTCCCTGAATACCCATGAGCAGATTGTTAAAGTCATGGGCGATGCCGCCTGCAAGGGTACCGATCGCCTCCATCTTATGAGCCTGTCTGAGTTGGGTTTCAAGCTTCTTTCTCTCTTCCTGAGCCCCCTTGCGTTCGCTTTTCAATCTTTTTTGATCAATGGCATTTTTCACCGTCTTTAGCAATTCCTCATGCTCAAACGGCTTTGTGAGATAATCGTTCGCTCCACTTCTCAGCGCCTTTACGGCCGATTCTGTGGAAGCATGCCCGGTTATCACAATGACCAAGGTATCCGGACTTTGACGCTCTATGTAATCCATGACCTGGAAACCATCCATATCCGGCATTACCATGTCAAGTAACACAAGGTCGAAACTATTTCCGGCTAAATATTCTATGGCCTCTCTGCCACTATTACCTGTATGTATATCATAGCTCTGACCGCTCAATAAGGCCTTCAGGCTGTCACACATACGGGGTTCATCATCAACTATCAGTATTTTGGACATATAAGACATCACTCCCTCTACGAACCAAGGGCTTGCACAAAAGCAACATACCCTTATGGCATCTCAGTTTGTTTTACATGCAAATGAAAGCCTTTCCTCTGGCCCTATCCTTGATCCAACACCTCTCTCACTTTCTCGAGTATATCTGTGAGCCGATATGGCTTACCGATAAACCCGGCAGCACCGGATTCGAGCATTTTCTTCACCTTGTCGTCCTTCGGATAACCGGTGGCAATGATCACTTTGATTTCCGGGTCAATCTTAAGAAGCTCCTGCAAACACTTATAGCCACCCATACCAGGCATGCCTATGTCCAAGACCACCAAATGAATCCGGTCCTTTTCCAGCTTATAGATCTCGATGGCACTTTCTCCACTTTCAGCCGTGATGGTAATGTAACCATATCTGTTTAACATATCTTTTTCAATATCCAGCAGGGTTTCTTCATCATCCACAAGAAGTATTGTTTCATGGCCGCCACGAATGTCTGCTTCTTCTTTGGGCTCTACTTCTTGCACTACGTCGTCTGCATCTAAGACTGGAAAATAGATCCTGAAGACCGTCCCATGGCCGGGTTCACTGTTACACGTGATGAAGCCGCCATGAATTTTCACAATACCGTAGACCATGGCCAGACCAAGCCCAGTTCCCTTGCCTATTTCCTTTGTGGTGTAAAAAGGCTCAAATATACGTTGTACGGCCTCCTTGTCCATGCCATGACCGGTAACAGAAATGGTAAACAGGACAAATTTCCCGGGTGTGGCTCCCAAATGAGTCGCACAATATTCTTTATCCAAAACAGTGTCTTCCTTTTGAAAAATAAGTTTACCCCCATCCGGCATGGCATCCTTGGCATTTACCCCCAGATTCA
>JAUWMM010000172.1 GCA_030613145.1 Desulfobacterales bacterium
AACCGGGAACCGTGAACGTTGAACCGCTCAACCCAGGTTCAATTCAGCGCTATTTTTCACTCAGTTCAAACAAGCCAGCCACATCTATAATCAGCCCCACCCGGCCGTCGGCAAGTATAGCTCCGCCGGCCATCCCTTTGACATTCTTGATCTGTTCGCCCATGCTCTTAATCACCACCTCTTGCTTGCCAATGAGTTCATCGACCAAGATACACTTTCGCTGTCCCTCACTTTCGGCCACAACCACGATGGCATCCCAGGGGTTTTCGTGTCCGGGATCAAAGCCAAAATGCTCATGGAGCCTGATCAGGGGATAGAGGCTGTCCCGAATCTTAATCATCTCGCCAGAGTTTACCACACAGCTGTAAGCAGACCTGTCCGGCCTGAGGAATTCGACTACTGACACTGTGGGGATGATAAAGTCTCTATTGCCTGCGCGCATCATGATACCATCGATAATGGCCAATGTTAGGGGCAGTTTCATCAAAATCGTCGTACCCTGATCCTTGACCGAATGGATCTCAATGTTGCCGCGCAAATTATCAAGGACGCGCTTGACCACATCCATTCCAACACCCCGACCTGATACGTCGGTCACCTTGTCGGCTGTTGAAAAACCCGGCTGAAGTATCAACCCGTAGATGTCCTGATCAGACAAATCGTCACCAGAGCTGATCAAGTTCCGCTCGATAGCCCTTTTGACGATCTTTTCCCGGTCAAGGCCCTTGCCGTCATCTGAGACGTGAATAACTATATTGCCCCCCCTGTGATAGGCCTTCAGGATTACCTCGCCGGTCTCCGGCTTGCCCAATACTTTACGTTTCTCAGGGTCCTCAATACCGTGATCCATCGAGTTTCTGACCATATGCACCAGCGGATCATAGATCTCATCGACCATGTTGCGGTCTATCTCGGTCTCTTCGCCAATCATCTCAAGGTTGACCAGCTTGCCGGATTTCTTTGAAAGATCCCGCACCAGGCGAATCATCTTCTGGAAGGTCTGCTTGATAGGCACCATGCGCAATGACAATGAGATCTTCTGAATCTCAGAGGTAGTGCGGCCCAGTTGAGCAAGGTCTGTATAGAGTTTCTTGTTCTGAGCCGCAAGATCGCTCATGCCCTGACGCAACATCGCCTCCGTGATTACCAGCTCCCCCACCATATCCACCATATTATCTAGCTTCTGTGTATCAACTTTCACAAAGCTAGTCAATGCAACTGAAGCCGCCGAAGGAGGGGTTCCGCGAAGGCTCTTTTGGTCTCGAAGGGCTCCGGCTACATCTCTGGCCGCAACCTTCTTATCTTGAATCAAGATTTCACCGATCTTCTTATCTGATGGGGGTGGTCCTGCTTGTTTATCAAGGGCCTCAGCCACCTCCTGCTCTGTTACAATCCCTTTTTCAATCAGGATACTCCCCGTATCGGAGCCATCTTCCTTTGGAGCAGACACAGATTCTACCGGGACCTCATCTTCAACCTCACCCGCCTGCAGCTTCCTTAATCGATCCAGAAAAGCTTCAAGCCCGAAATCAGCCGGTTCAATAGTGTCGGAGTCAAGGGATTTCCCGAGATGTTCGATCATGGCCTTCATCAGATCGACGGCGTCCAAAATCACATCAGTGATCGTTTCGTCCACCACTATTTTCTCATCTCTTGCATCGTCTAGTAAGGTTTCAGTCTGATGGGCAAGCCGGCCGATATCAGAAAGATTCAGAAATCCGGAAACCCCTTTGATCGTGTGAAAGAGCCTGAAGATCGAATTGATCACGCTTATGTTATCCGGCTCTTGTTCAAGGGTCAGAACATCGACTTCTATTGTTGATAGATGTTCCAGGGATTCCATAATGAAGCTTTCAATGAGTTCTTTATCTTTTGAAATGTCCGGGGACATGTCCGGGATCTGCTTCTCCAGACTATTATCCCTGGAATCGTCCCCTTCATCTTTGACAGGGGTATCATACGAGTCAGTGGGTGTTTCATCAGACAGCCCTCTGTCGTGAAGGAACCTCCCTATCTTCTCAGAACTGACCTCTATATCATCTACATCCCTTAGAATCTCCTGAAATAGGGTCACACCGTCCCCAATTTGCTTTATGCCTTGCTGAGGTGAGGGCAGTTTATCCGATACCAATTCTTCTACAATAGACTTTATGTCCTTTGCGAGGTCAGAGAAACGGGTCTTGGCGGCATTCTTTGACAGGGCAGCCAATTCATCCAAATGGCTTATGATAGCTTCCCAACCCGGCACATCCTTTGGCTCAAGCATCATCAGTTCAAGGGCAAGCTCGTCGATCAAATTCTTTGCAGTACTTTGATAGTCTTCCATCTTTCCGTACTCCATTTGATCAGTTGTTAGTTATCAGTGATCACTAACAACTGCCTCTAACTCCCTACAGGACATTCATCACCTCTTGGGCAATACGATCTAATGGGACTTCCTTTTCCACGGCACCCATTTTGGCTGCCTCTTTGGGCATGCCATAGACCACACAGGATTGCTCGTCCTGGCCGATGGTCCTTGCGCCGGCCTCTCGCATCTTCACCATGCCGCGGGCGCCATCTGCACCCATCCCGGTCAGGATTACACCCACGGCATTGACTCCCGCATATTGTGCAGTGGATTTAAATAGTACATCCACGGCAGGCCTTTGACTGCGCACCATGGGCCCCTCCTTAACACATACATAGTATCTAGCTCCGCTGCGCCTCAGAAGCATGTGATAGTTTCCAGGCGCAATCAAGGCCAGGCCGGGAAGCACTGCATCTCCGTCTGAGGCCTCTTTCACGTCGATGGCACAAATACCGTTTAGCCTTTCTGCAAAGGCCGTGGTAAAATTAGGCGGCATATGCTGAACCACCGCGATACCCGGAATCGTTGGGGGAAACTGTGACAAGACCTTTTTAAGTGCTTCGGTTCCCCCAGTAGAAGCTCCAATGGCAATGACCTTGTTTGTCGTTTCTTTCAGTGCGCGGCTGGGAAGTTGAACCGGCGAACGTTCAACCACGCTGTCACCCCTGTTTCTGGACACGTACACCTTAGCTGCTGCACGTATCTTGTCTGCAAGCTGTTGCCTCATGTCGCCCACGGTATAAGCGCCCCCAGGCTTGGGCAACACTTCCACGGCACCGTTTTCTACTGCCTCCAGGGCGAGTTTACCTCCCTTTGGTGTAAGAGAACTTACAATGATGACGGGAAGGGGATAATACTTCATCAACTTCTTTAAAAAAGTAATGCCGTCCATCCGGGGCATCTCAATATCAAGAATCACCACGTCCGGCTTAAATCTGACAATCTTATCCCTGGCAATATAAGGATCAGGCGCCGTCCCCACGACCTCAATTCCCCGTTCTACTGAGAGCTCTTCGGTGAAAATCTTTCTTACAATTGCCGAATCATCAACGACCAAGACCTTAATGTTACTCATGAGCAAGTTCCGTAAACGTTACATTATACCTTATTAATGCTGTAGCACTGTAAGCCCAAGCATTCAGCTTGGAAACTTACGCTTGTGCCCATTGAGTTTTTACGATTCATGGATGGGCACGAGCTAAGCGCATGGAGCAAAAATGCTGTGTTCAAAGCCCTTTGCTATTAGAAATCACACCCGTCCAGGTCAGCATTGCCTTTTGTTGTTTGCTCGTCCATGCCCAGCACATCCAGCAAGATCTTCTTGATTTTCTCCGGCCTGAAGGGCTTTTTAATACAGGCTTTGACACCCAGATTCATAAGCTCATCGATCCGCTCTTCTCTACTATCCGTGGTAACCACTACCACCCGGGTTGTTGAAACAACGTCATCCTTTTGCAATTCCTTCAAGAACGACAAGCCATCCATGTCAGGCATGTGGATGTCCGTGAGGATAATGTCAGCCCATTGCTTGTCAAGTACATCCAACGCCTCCCTGCCGTTGCCGGCCTCAAATATCTGGCCTATATCAAAGCCGGATATTTCCAGGGTCTTCTTGATAACACATCGCATGGACGATGAGTCGTCTACAATCAAAACATTGAATGCCATAGGGCCCCCGCTAGTTGAGTTTTGACATATCCATCATAGCATCTTAAATTCCCGACCACTGATCTTAAGCTTTACTTCTCCTGTGGCAATGCTCAGCCACATCGTTCTGTTACTGGTGCCGCCGATGTCTTCAGCATCAACAAGAACATTGTTACGCCAAAAAATCTTTCTCAAAGTGGCATAATTGCGCTTCCCGATATTGAACACTCCGGATGGATCCATGATCTGGGATCCGCCGGCAACTTTCACAATCATCCGCCTTTTCTCGGCCCCAAGCTTGTAACAGGCCTTAAAGAGGAGCTGGGTTCCGGTATCCGCAAACATAAAAGGTCTTTCCTTTGCCTTAGCGGGATCCATTTTGGATTCGGGAAGCATGTAATGAAGAATGCCTCCAACCTTTACGACTGAGTCATACACAGCCAGACCAATACATGAGCCCAAGGAATGGGTAACCAGGGTTTCCTTAGGATCGCTACTTACCTTCATGTCCGCTATTCCAACAATAGTATACAATGCCCTTACCTATCTCTTCTCTTGGAAATTGTTGTTAGAAGTCTTTGAACTCCTCAGTATCATCCATGGGGATGACCTCATCTGCTTTGACTTCCTTTGCTTCAGGCACTGCTACTTGTTTATCTTCGGCCTTTTCTGCCGGAGCTGCAAGGACCTTTCGAGCTCCGGTAGCAGCCTTCCTCCCCATTGCCCGCTGCTCCTTGGTTTCTCTGGTCAACCTGCTGCCTATTTTGCTATCGTTTCCGCCGATCATTACCATCAAATCTCCTACAAGCACCTTCATCTGCTCGGCTTGAGCATTCATCTCCTCAGAGGCAGAAGCAGACTCCTCGGCATTGGCAGCAACCTGCTGGGTCACCTTGTCCATCTCCCCCATGGCCTTGTTCACCTGCTCGATTCCCTGTGACTGCTCCATTGAGGCCGCGGCAATTTCACTAACCAGCTCGCCCACCTTGCCGGTGCTCTGGCCCACCTCACTAAAAGCCTCATTGGTCTAGGTCACAAGGTCAGGACCGTCCTTGACCTTCTTGACTGTGCCTTCGATCAAGTCCGCTGTGTTCTTGGCTGCCTCGGCCGCACGCATTGCAAGGTTCCTTACCTCATCGGCCACCACGGCAAATCCGGCACCGGCCTCACCGGCCCGAGCCGCCTCAACAGCAGCATTTAAAGCCAGCAGATTCG
>JAUWMM010000295.1 GCA_030613145.1 Desulfobacterales bacterium
ATACGCTTTCAAGGGTCATGTCTACCTCCTTTCTAATTTTGCTAAAAAAACCAGGTAGATATTGACCCTTGACCCTTCAAGTGTCAATCTCGTTTTGTTACGTATAGTGGCAAGGTAGTTGTACTTTCGTCCCTGTAGGCCGACCTACCACATATTGTAAGCTCTCTTCCCGATAAAAGGCCGTTTTTGGCTCTTCTAGTGTCACAATTCTATGAAAACAATGTTTTTAAGTGCTTTAAGAGCGGAGGTCTTGATTTTTTCCGATTTTTGTGCATAGACAAATCTTACTATTCTTTTTCCATCTCTAATTTTCATCTCACTAACTTAACCCAGGGAAAGGAGGATACTCTTATGGCAAAAGCAGGAAGAATCGGGTTTGCTCTGACATTGTCAGCAGCATTTTGTTTTATTGCAATTTCGACAGCGCAGGCTGATCCTCTACAAGCCAGCCAAGCTGCAAAATATCTTCCGAACGCTGTTAAAGCGGTGAGTATACCTATCTGGAAGATCACCCAAGACGGAACAGTTCACTCTGTAGCCTGGCAAGACGCTGTCAACCCGAGGTTTGCCGTTTTCGACTCCGGCACGCCTGGAGACGAAACAGACGATGTGGTCCTCGACAAGGAGACGGGGCTTGTCTGGGAACGCTATCCAAGTACTACAACCCATGACTGGATTGACGCTATACGTGAGGGCTACATAAAGTATTGGGGCGGTCGTATGGGGTGGCGGCTTCCGACCATTGAAGAAATCGCTAGTCTATTGGTTCCCTCAAATCCTTCGAAATTGCCGATCGGCCATCCTTTCTTGAATGTCCAAACAGTCGACCAAGATGTTTATTGGTCATCTACAACGAATCTTGAGAGCGACGTCTCCGATCTTGCTTGGTGCGCAAATCTCGAGGTTGGCATACCTGCTGTGGCAAACAAGTTGAGCGACCTGCGTGTGTGGTGTGTCCGCGGTGGACAAGGCCATGATGCTTATTGAGCGGAGTCAGAAATGGCTCCGCTTTTTTCATGTCTACATATTGTGTAGGTGTGCTGCGGCCTCAATGTGACGATGTCTGCAATGAAGTTACTATCTGCACAGCCTTCAATTTGTAAAGATATACAAATGCCATTTTCCGGTTAGGCTTCCTACCTGCCTTAGCAGGACACTCTGTTTCATCCCTCCCTTACGGGATTTGTTGTCTTGAGTGACTTACAACCGACTTCCGGCTGGTTGTTATCTCACCGCCCTAACGGGTATTCAGTTTTCAAAGAGCGATGCCCCTTTTCGAGATTGCGTCTCCGGATCTCGTTGCGTGACCATTTTGCTCGTCTTTGTTCACCCCGAGACTGCGCATACATCTTGGCATTCACACGATGTCTGATGTTGCGGGAGAAGTCTTTCTTAAGTCGTCGTAGTGCCTGCTCGAAGCCCCAATCATCCACAATTATGTGTAATCCTCAAGCTCGGGGAGCCGCAGAGTCAACCAAGGTTTGCTGCTTTTTGACATGATTAGAAACCCAACTTTAAGGTCTACCTTTAAGGCAGTCAGCATGGCTTTTTCGAAGCCGTCATTATATGCCATGATCCCTTTTGCTCTCTCTTGCGCTTCCGGCAAGTAGATCCCCTGAGTTTTTGCCGCTGCCAGCTTGCAGACCTGATCTTTAGCGTCCGCCAGCTTCTTCACGGCTTCGTCAGCAGTCTTCAAGCGAATTTTTACGAAGTGGAGTTTCTGCCTGATAGCGGCCTTTTGCTGATCGTGACCCGCAAGCGCTTCTGCGGCTTCAATAACACCAGCGTCATCGACTGCGTCAAGCTCCTGCAATAACTCGGCATGCTTTCCGATTGCTTCCTGATGCTCGCTGAACAGGGTGTCATGGGCTTCCTGAAGGGCCTTTGCCTTGTTCTCGGCGATGGTCAAGGCCCTGAGTTCCTTTGTGGCCGCCAGCTTCAGTTGAAACACTATCTCAGGATGAATCTGTTCGAAGTAATACTCCGCGTCTTTTACTTCCTTGTCTACCATTGTCCACCTCCAAACTCTTTTGAAGCCATACGGGATTCATGCTCGAACAGGAGATGATTGATTTTGTCCTGCATAATTTTGAGATCCACAATTCTCTGAACCTCTTTCATGCCGTCAAATTTCAGGCTGTCCTTCTGGCGCTCTTTCCTCAACTCTTGTTCGCCCTGATATGACTTCAGAATTTTTGCCACATCCTTCAAAAACGCCGGGCTATTCAACAATTGAGGTTGCTTCTTATATTTGGCCTGGACTTCTGGCGGCAAAAGCGCCAAAGTTTCCTTGATTGCCTTCATGTTGCCCACAAAATCGCCGCCCCAATCACCTCGAAGTTGAGCAAAGCCCCGGAGGCCTTCCTCGCCTAAGTCATCTTTAGGGTTGTCAAAGCCCAATTCCTGTAGCTCTGGTATTAACTCTGACGGGAAACCGCCTTCCCAGCTTTCACCTTCCTGCAATCCTGTGTCGTACAAGTTTTCTTCATTCATCATAATAACCTCCGTTTGTTATATTGTTTCATAACGTCTGACATTAGTTGCCGGATGCGAGCCTGTACGTCACCCTGGACTTGGCTTAGTCTGACATCGTTTGAAATGCCATAAAGACCTTCAAGCATTGCCGGAGTACGAGCCACACCTGACTTCTCAACCTCAGCCATAAAGGGCTTGTCTGCGTGATCCGCCAAAACACGGTTAGCCCGTTCAATATTACTTGCCGTATCCGGCCCCCATTTCTTTTGTAGGACCTCAAAAGTTTTTTTCTCTTCATCTTTCTTCACTGACCGCTCAAACCACGAAGGCCCGCCCTTGTAACCCAGGGGTCTACCTAAAGGCCCTAAAGGTGTACCAAGTTTCAACATAGTTAAGCCTCCTGTCTCTTTTTTTCTTTTGCGTCTGCGAATCTCAAAAGCAACCGGATAGCAAAATCAGTCAAAACTTTAGGATCTTCACCGGCTGCAACTCGTTCAAGCAAAGGTTTGAAATAGGCCCGCTCCGTTGCCTCGTCGATTCCCATTGCAATCAAGTCTGGCATAATTTCATCAAGGACTAGCTGGCCGTCGCCTGCCCTTAGAGAGTCAATATTATAAGCCGTCGAACGATCCAGGGCGTCCATATCCAGTGCGTCCACATCGATCCTGAGATAATCCTGTTCCGTGTTTCCGGCCTGATACTCTGTGAGTTCAGGTTGCTCCGCTTGCTGTGCCGCCGCCTCGGCCTCGGC
>JAUWMM010000242.1 GCA_030613145.1 Desulfobacterales bacterium
GAGATGTTTCGGGTCCTTTTCGGCCCGTTCTACCTGGGCAGGGTCACAGCGAAGGAAAAAATCGCGGGTCTGCTTCCAGACGTTTTCGAGAGAATCCTGAAAAATGCTCTTTTCCAACATCATTCGCCGGCCTGCCGGGATTTCCTGAATGCCGTTACATGACCTGTAGATTTCGTACAGCTTTGAAGCACGCATGGGAAACATTGTCCCCCGCTTGATGACCTGGACGGTGACACCCATCTCAAACATGTCCGCTGCCGGAGCCATGGTGACGTCCGCCTGTTCAGTCAGGGCGAGCATTTCCTTCACGTCGTCCGATGTCCCCGATTCGACACAGGCCTGGTTTATGGAGCCTGTCAGAATATAGGCTGCCCCCATGGCAAAGGCCGCTGATGCGGAAGAGGGAGTGGCAATTCCGCCTGCCACCCCGACCCTCAGAGTTTGACTGAATGAATACCTGTCCTGCATCCGGTCGCGCAGCGCCAAAATTGTCGGTAAAAGAGTCATGGCCGACTGGTGGTCGGTATGGCCCCCCGAGTCCGCTTCAGCCGTAATATCCTGCGCCATTGGTACCTGTGAAGCCAGGTTCGCCTGTTCTTCCGTGATGTCTCCCATGGAGACAAGCTCCCTGATAAGTGCATCCGGCGGCGGCGCAAAAAACCTGGATGCAACTTCCACACGGGAGACCTTTGCGATTATCCGGTTCGGGGTTGCAATATCGCCGGAGCTGTTACGATGAATGCCGTGGACGCGAAGCCGGACGACCGGCAGAGTAAGATCCATGTAGGCAGAAGCCTCAACGAGTTTGATCCCTCTGCGGAGATAGAGATCCGTGAGGGCAGCTTCGAGGGCCGGGTCATTCGGGCTGTGAATAAGATTGTAGCCGTGAGGAATGCCGGCAAGACGGCCTTCGATACGGTCAATTGCAGATTCCACGGCCTCGATGTCCATGCCTGATGAACCGAAAAAACCGAGCATGCCGTTTAGCCCCATGGCCTCGACCATTTCGGGAGAAGTGATGCCGTGGGCCATTGACCCGGCAATGTAGGGATACCGGAGCCCATGATCCACACAAAACGTTCGGTCCCCAAGACTTTCTATTCGGCAGGCCGGTATGTGCGCGGCAACCGGGAAGGCATCGGCAGCGGGATTGCTCCTGCCAAAAAGCCCTGTGCCATCCAGTCCAACAGCATAGGCGTTGTCCCTGACAATAATGTTAAAAGGCCGTTGGATATAGTAGATTGCATCTTTCAAGGCATCTGCATTGGAAAAAGGTTCAATAATGCCGGGGGTCCACCATCCCAGATTTTTTTCTTCGGGCATCTGACTCAAACCGTCCACGCGACAATCTCCCGAGCATTAAGCACTAATCCGTCTCGCCATTGAACTTAAAAGAATGTAACGTCTTGTAAACGCTTCTGAATTCAACAAATCACGCTTCTAAGACGCCAACAAAGGCGTTTGCCCAGTACAGACAGGAAAGTATAAGAGAAGTGTGGTGGTGTGTCAAGACCGAGGGCGGCCCCACAGCGCTGAAGAGTGAAAAGGAGATCGGCGATGTGCTATGTACTTCTGATTTCACCCATGGTTTGCCCTGGAAACAGCCTATTTGAGCTTTTCTCTGATCTCCTTCCAGTCTTTCACCCACTCTCCACCTTCTACTTCTTCGAAGCTGAAGACGAGGGACTTATATTCCTTGGCAGACTCGATCACCTTAGGGCCTGCAATTATTGCCTTAACCCTCAAATTCTTTTGAGCAATCTCATCAAATATTTCTCCTCGTCTCCAAGGAAGGACTGGCAGTTCCGGATATTCGTTTTCTTTTAGCCATGCCCGGACAGCTTTAATACCGAAAAAACCACTTTGAAGAAACACAACAGGAAATTTTTCATGAAGCTCTTCTATTGCCTTCTGGCTCCCTTGTTTTGCCTTCCTTGAAAACTGGTTTTCAAAGAGACACCCCTCAATATCAATAAAGACAATACTCGATCCTCTTTTTAGAGAAAGAAATAATCCGGTATCTTCGTCCCTACCGGATCGCACCGTTATTTTATACAGGCCCGTTTTTGTTGGGATGAAGGCTTTAAACGCAACGCCGTCGCCGCCTGAAAGGGTCTTACCAACGGATTTCCTGTTAACAAAGAACTCCACAACTTCACCGCCTTTGCTGAAGATTCTTCCCCTTGTTTCCGCTTTGAGCACAACCTTCTCGTCTTTCAGCCCAATCGTGTCATCGACGGTGACACGTGACAACGCATTGGCTGGAACCATGCAGAATAAAACGAGAAAACCTATAAAGACCGCCAAAACTCTCATATAGATCTACTAATGTCGGCCAACTGTCATGGCCTGACCCGCATTTTAGGGTTAGTGCAAAGAAAAAGTCTAAGGGCTCGCTCAAAAACAACTTCACATTTTGATGCGCCGATCCATCCCGCCTGGCTGCGTTGCTCATCGGTTAAATAGCTTGCTATTCGCCCTCCTCGCGCCTTGCCATGCGTGCGCCTCGACTCCTGAAAATGTAAACTTATTTCTTCGCGAACCCTAAGCATTTTTCAACAACTTTGCCTGATGGTCAAGAAAGAAATTTCATAGCCGCGTTTCAATCCCACGCGTGTCCCTGGTTTAATTTATTCCGCAAATCTGCCGATATAATGGGAAGGTGGTGTAAGGGCTGGGTCAGAAATAACTTGGCATTTTGGCATCTCAGCTTCAGGCCATCTTCGGCCGATCTTCATTCGCAAAATCCTCGAAAGAGCTTGCTATTCCTGTGGTTTTGCTCAATCAGATCAGCCAAATTTAACCCAAATCTGAGCGCCAATTCTACCAAGTTATTTCTGACCCAGCCCTAAACCCGATAACACACTTTCGCGGAGAGGAAACCCATGAAAAGAGCCTGCAGAACAGTGCCTGTGCTGATTATCCTTCTTTTCCCCACACTCACGCTATGTCACGCCCAACAGGACTCCCCTGTTGATGTGGTCGAGTCATTCAGCGCCCTCTACGGTGGCCCTGGCATGGACGAGACTGCCGACTACACTACAGAACATTTCAGGGACAACAGACCAAAATCGGTCTGGACAATTGACACCTGGAAGGCTTTGCAACAAATGGAGTACAGGAGGATCGACGGCTTGGTCATTGATTCAAAGATCGATGACAACAGGGCCGTGGTTGTCATTGACGCCAGGATTAGAACCGTTGCCGGGGAAACAAATCAAAAGGAAATATATTATCTGATCAGGCAAGGCCGACAATGGTTGATCGATCAACTCCAGGTAACGGATGAAGACATTGAAATCAATGCCGAGAAAATGAAACTGTAGCCTCCCATCAGCCGAAACCACTCCCTTTATGGTTGTCTCATAGAGAAGATCCTTGCATTATTTCATCCCTGACGGTAAATAATACGTACAAATGGGGCGACCACCCACAATGTGGCCACACATGAGGTGAAGAGCCCACGGAGGGTGTGTGCATCATCGTGTTATCCGAAATCCTTGACGAAATAAAGGCAGTTGACACAGGGCCCAAAAGCATCAGGAATTTTGGCATCACCTTTCTGGTGGTTTTGGCCATTATCGGCGGCATCCTTGTCTATAAGGGAAGGCCCCTTGGGTACATGGGCATCGGGTTGGGCGTGTTGTTCTTCGGATTGGGAATGTGGGCTCCGGCAACGCTAAGAGCCGTGTACAGGGTATGGATGGGCCTGGCAGTGGTACTCGGTTTTTTCATGTCCCGTATTATCCTGTCCCTTCTCTTCTATCTTGTGGTTACTCCCGTTGGCCTCATGATGAGGCTGCTCAGAAAGGATATTCTTGATCAAAAATGGGACAAGGAGGCTGCTTCTTACTGGATCAAAAAGAAGAAAAGGCCTTTTGACAAGAAACAATATGAGAAGCTCTATTGAACCCTAACCCGGATAGCCTCTGCCAGAAAAAACACAAATTTCTGTGTTAACGGACTAACATGGATGACAGAGAATTCATAGAAGCCTACAAGCAAGAGT
>JAUWMM010000274.1 GCA_030613145.1 Desulfobacterales bacterium
AATTGCCCCGATCTTCCTGATTGCCGACGTAGGTGTCGTTGCGGACGCTAGGACCTTTCTTCCCCAACTCACGGAACGGGTCAAGCAGGTAGCTATGCGCACACTCGCTGACGTGTTGAGTAAGGACAAGGAGACTGATGCGAGGGCCAGCTTTGGCATGAGAGTGCGTAAACTCAGGGAGGCACACGACTGGTCCCCGGAGACCTTGGCCCAGGCTACTGGCCAGTCCCCGGAGTTCATCAGTCAGGTCGAGGATGACGAAGTCACTCCTCCGGTAAGTTTTTTGCTCAGGCTTGCCCGCGCGCTGAAAGTGGATCCGGGAACCTTCCTTCGCGAGGAAGAAAAGACGGTGATAAGGAACCAGCGGGCACAGGCATTTATTAGGCGTACCCAGAATTACTCTTACCAGACTCTTACTCCAGGTGCGGAGAACGACCACCTGCGTGCCTTTATTATCACCATCGAGTCCAAGCATGCCCACAAGCCGGTCGCATACAAACACGAGGGCGAAGAGTTCATCTTGGTGATGGAGGGTGATCTCCAACTCACATTGGGCACCAAGGTACACCATTTCAGGCCGGGGGAGTCAATTCACTTCAACTCCGAGATCCCACATAAACTCAAAAGCCTTTCCGACGAGGCAACTCGTTGTGTTGTAGTACTTTACACTCCTTGAGCAATTTTGACCTCCAACAAAGTCCCCACACGTCGGTTGACCCTAGAAGCCATTTCAAAACCCCATCTATCGCCCGATGGCTGCGTTGAGGGCCTCTTCAAAATGCTCACATACTCCCCGTGTATGCTGCGCTTTGAGACCTTTGCAAAACTGTCATTTTTTCGTGATGCGGTGTCAGGCTTCTAATTTTAATCCTCGAAATACATAACGTATTCCTCCGGTTAAAATTTTTGCCTTCCTTGCCTGACAAAAAAATGTCTCGTTTTTCAAAGGTCTCGCTTTATCATCGGCCCTCGCCTTGCCCTCGAATGCGATCTGAGGTTTTGAAATGGCTTCTATATTGGACGGAACCATTCCCTCCTCAGTTCCGCAAGCCTTCTTTTTGTGATTGCAGTGCGGATCCGGCGCATCAACGATTCCAGAAAGTACAAATTGTGAATGCTCGCCAGGCGTATTCCAGAAAGTTCCTTGGCGACAAATAGATGTCTCAGATAAGCCCTTGAGTAATTGCAACAGGTATAACAATTACACCCTTCGTCAATGGGGCGAGGATCATCCCTAAATCTAGCATTAAGGATATGTATCCTGAACCGCTGCCCCTTTTTTACAAAGAGGGTCCCGGTACGGGCCATTCGCGTAGGTGCGGCGCAGTCGAACAGATCAATCCCTCGCTTTACTACCTCAAATATGTCATCTATCTCACCGATTCCCAGAAGATGCCGTGGTTTGTCTTGTGGCAAGAGTGGGATGGTCCATTCCAGGACCAGGTGCATCTCTTCCTTAGATCTGCCGAGAGAGCCCCCGATGGCATAGCCGTCAAAACCCTTGTCTGCAATGAATCCGGCGCTCTGTTGCCTCAAATCCCGGTATGCACCACCCTGAACGATACCCAGGAGCGCTTGACTGTTGATAGAAGTACTCTGGAATTCCGTCAATGCACGAACTGCCCAGCGGTGAGTCCGCTCCATTGCGGCCCTGGTATAATGGTAATCGTGCAGTGGCGAGGTGCACTCGTCCAAGACCAGGATGATATCTGCACCGAGCTTTCGCTCTATCTCAATGACACGCTCAGGTGTGAACAGATGTGGCGAGCCGTCCAGATGTGAGATAAATTCGACCCCATCCTCATTAACCCTTACCAACGGCTTTCCTTTTTTAGAGCTTAAATGTCCTCCGCGATCTGCCTTCTCGGGGAAGATCGATGCTATCTTCCCAACCCCATGTTTTTTCCCTGCACCTAGACTAAAGATCTGAAAGCCGCCCGAATCTGTCATTAATGGGCCTTGCCAGCCCATGAATCGATGCAGCCCGCCCACACTTTCTATTAGATCTTCGCCCGGTTGGAGGTGAAGATGGTAAGCATTGGTGATAATCACCTGGTTTCCGACCTTGCGAAGATCCTCTGTCGATAAGGCCTTCACTGTTGCTTGCGTGCCGACAGCGACGAATGAAGGTGTTTCAATGGTGCCGTGAGGAGTGACTAGTTTCCCGGCCCTCGCTTCACCTTCTTTTGCTAACAGATCAAATGAAAACATCGTGCCCAGTCATAAGTATAATATTCTCTCGCCCGCTCCCTCCGGTCACTCGAGCTTCACCCTGTTAAATAGGGAGTTGAATATAGCAAATTGTCAAGATTTGAAGATAACCGCTCACAAGTGGTCTTGAGATGTCACCAACAATTTAACAGGGCAAGGAGCTCACTGAGAGAATTTCTATAGCAACAGAAACTCCTGCGTTAGCAAGATGGTGATTTGAGCTGAATCCTCCTCTCAAGGATTCGGCTCAAGAACTCTGTGGCTCTGAGAGCTCTGTGAGAGATAAAAACACGTCCCGAACAAATTCCGACACACTTGTTTGTCGGGCTAATCAAGCCGCCCCTGTTGGTTATTAATCTCTTTCCACAATCAGACAAACTGCCTCACCACCACCCAGGCACAATGTAGCCAGGCCGCGCTTTGCTCCCTTGTCCTCCATCAGGTGCAAAAGGGTAACCAGCACCCTTGCCCCACTTGCACCGATCGGGTGACCCAGAGCCACTGCGCCGCCTCGGAGGTTCACCTTAGCCGGAGCAAGCCCAAGGGTTTTGATAATGGCAACAGATGATGAGGCAAAGGCCTCATTGATTTCAAAGATGTCGATATCATCAATACTAAGCCCTGCCTTTTTCAGTACCTTGGGAATCCCAAGAATGGGTGCCACCAGCACGTATTTCGGGTCAATACCAACGGAGCATTGTGCACCAAGTCGCGCTATCGGCTTCAAGTTCATGGCATCGGCTGCTTCCCGGGCCATAACGACCACGGCTGCAGCGCCATCGCTGATCTTCGAGGCGTTTCCGGCCGTGACAGTGCCTCCCTTTTTAAAGGCCGACGGAAGCTTGGCCAGGGCTTTCATGGAGGTTTCCCGGACTACTTCATCCCTGTCGAACGAGATCGGAGGCCCTTTTCGCTGTGGGATTTCTACAGGAAATATCTCTTTGTCAAAGCCTCCATCAGACTGGGCCTTCAAAGCCTTGTCATATGAATTCAGAGCAAATTTGTCCTGGTCCTCTCTGGAAACTTGATACTTCTCAGCACAAAGCTCTGCGCTTATGCCCATATGAAAGTCGTTGATGTGGCACCAGAGTCCATCATGTACCATGCCGTCTATTAGCTGGCCATGTCCCATGCGGTAGCCGGTGCGGGCTTCTTGGAGAAAATAGGGAGCCAGATTCATATTTTCCATGCCCCCTGCCACGATCACATCCGCATCGTTCACCATGATGGCCTGAGCGGCTATCATAACCGCTTTTAAACCCG
>JAUWMM010000012.1 GCA_030613145.1 Desulfobacterales bacterium
TTGTTTACACTCGTAAAAACATAGCGGGGAAGCCGATTCAACCTAGCGAAATCTTTCATGGTCCTAGTCCTCTATAGGGTTTAATTCCCTTGTTTTTTGACACCTTATTACACCACAGCTAGGCTGATGTCAAAAAGATTTCTGTAACCGTTCACACTCCATAGCCCCATGTCATTTCGACCGAAGGGAGAAATCTTCATAAGACACTGTAGCGTACAAGATTTCTCGCTACGCTCGAAATGACAAAATGGGAAAAGCGAACACTTATAGATTTCTTTTGACTTATTGGGAATATCATACTAATTATTACAGGTTCGCGATGCTGGATACTAGATGCTCGATGCTGGATAAAAAGCTTTGCATCTACTTTGCCTGGTAACATCATCAACATGATCTGTGGCCCTTTTCTACAGATTCAGTTACAACAAAAAGGGAAAGAATTCCTTATTTCATCCAGCATCCAGAGACCAGCATCTAGTTTCTTTTTATTACATGAACCCTATGGAGCGTGGCATGAACGAGTCTCTTACTTATCAAGATGCTGGAGTTGATATCGACAAAGCGAATCGTTTTATAAAAACGATTGAAAAAATCACCAGGGAGGCGCCTCGTTCCGGGATCATTGCCGGCATTGGTGGGTTCAGCGGCCTCTATTCCCTTGACGTGAGTACTTATGAAAAACCAGTTCTGGCAACCTCCACGGATGGGGTAGGCACCAAAATCAAGGTTGCTTCCATGATGAATAAACACGATACCATCGGGATTGATCTGGTAGCAATGTGTGTAAATGATATTGCGGTGCAGGGAGCCAAACCTCTATTTTTTCTCGACTATCTTTCCATGGGAACCCTTGTCCCCGAAACAGGTGAAGCGATTCTCCGGGGAATTGCCGAGGGCTGCAAACAAGCCAGGTGTGCTCTGATCGGTGGTGAAACAGCAGAGATGCCCGGAATGTACGGTAACGGTGAGTACGATCTAGCAGGGTTTGTGGTCGGCATTGTGGACAACAGCAAAATCGTAGATGGATCAGAAATCTCAGTCGGCCACAAGCTTATAGGCATCGCCTCAAGCGGTCTGCACAGCAACGGCTACTCTTTGGTTAGAAAGATCTGCTTCGAAAGGCTCAAATTGAAGGTAGATGACAAGGTCGACATATTGGGGAGAACCATCGGGGAAGAGCTTCTGGAGCCGACAAAGATCTATTCCGAGATTGTCCGTCACCTCTTGCGTGACTTCCCATTACACGGGATTGCCCATATAACCGGTGGTGGTATCGTAGACAACCTGCCCCGTATACTACCAGACTCCTGCAAGGCCCTGATCGATAAATCAAGTTGGGAGATCCCTCCTGTGTTCACCTTCCTTCAGGAAGCAGGTAAGCTCTCAAGCCAGGAAATGATGAGAACCTTCAATAATGGAATTGGGCTTATCCTTGTAGTGCCTGAAAAGGCCGCAGAGGGAGTTGTGGATTTCCTTGCAGCCATGGATGAAAGGTCTTATGTCATAGGTAGTGTTGTTGAAAGAAATAAAGGGGCTCACCAAATCGCTTGGATATGAACGTCTCGTAATTCCTACAACTTATTAAACTCACAGTATTTTTAGTGGCACCTGATATGTGCCTGCCCAAAGAAAATCCGAAATCCGAATACCCGCCTGCCAAAGCCACGTACGGCATGCATCTTATATGCTAGCATCTCTGGCAATGGCGGGCAGGTCGAAATCCCTGGCCCAGACCTGGCTTACATGGGCAGCACAATCATCCAGACATGTCGCGCCAGGGCAGGCCGAAACAATTTTCAAAATTCAAATGACCGAAAGTCCGTATGTGGAGTTTTGATCAGCATTGTTTTGAACATTAGAAAATTTTGTATTTTGAATTTGTTTAGTGCTTCGGGATTCGTATTTCGAAATTTACGGGCCAGATGTAACCTATCATTTTACTGTTCCGTTTTTCCGTTACTGCAATGGGAGCGAAACCCATAAGTTCAACCCCTGGCCACTATATCAAAAACTATATCCAGTGCCTCCGAGAGTTTTTCCGGCTTACTTCCCCCGGCTTGGGCCATATCAGGCCGGCCACCTCCGCCACCTCCCACGACAGCAGCCACTTGCTTCACGATTTGGCCTGCATGGTAACGGCCCAAATGCTCCTTGGTAACCACGACTACCAGCAATGCCTTATCTGATGTCCTGCTCCCCAGCACCACAATACCTGACTTCATCTTTGCTTTGAAGCGATCAGCCAGGTCCCTCAAGGCCGCTGGCGTCTCAACTGAAACCTCCTGGGCAAGGACAGATACGCCGTTGACACTCTTGACCTCAGAGAGTAACCGATCAGAGGCCGCGACCGCTTTTTTTGCCTTGAGTGCGGCAAGTTCCTTGTCCACGCTCTTTAGTTGGGTCAGTGTTTTCTGAAATCTTTCTATAAGCTCCTCGGGTTTTATTTTTAGCATCTGTGCCAAGGTATGCAAAGTCCGGGAGGTCTCCTGGGTGTGTGAAATGGCGGCTTTCCCTGTGAGTGCCTCGATGCGCCGCACCCCAGCTGCCACACTCCCTTCGCTGACGACCTTGAACAGCCCGATATCTCCGGTGCGCCCGGTATGCGTTCCGCCACACAGTTCCTTGCTAAAATCTTCAATTGCCACCAGGCGGACGCGGTCACCATACTTTTCCTCAAACAGGGCAGTCGCCCCTGACTCAAATGCCTCGTCAGCATCCATCTCTTCAATCTGAAGGGGAATGTTCTGCTGAATTCGGTCATTGACCAGGATTTCGATATCCTGAAGTGTCTTCTCGTCTACGGCAGAAAAATGTGTGAAGTCAAAGCGCATTCGATCAGGCGTTACTAATGACCCTGACTGTTTTACATGGTCCCCAAGGATCTGGCGCAAAACCGCGTGCAGGATATGGGTGGCAGTATGGTTCCTGGCAATGGCCAACCGTCTCTCCTTATCCACGGTAAGGGTCACCTTCTGCCCCGGGGTAATGCTTCCTTGCAAGACCTTCCCTTTGTGGATAAAGATATCATTTGGGTCCCTGACCGTATCTGTAACTTCCATTTCAAAATCTTTCCCAAAGATACGTCCGCGGTCTCCCACCTGACCCCCAGCCTCGCCATAAAATGGGGTCGTGCCTGAAACAAGTTCAATGGGGTCACCTGCAGTGGCCTGTTCCACTGCCTTGCCGTCACGGACCACCATAAGGGCTTCTGATTCGATGCTTGTGTTGTCATAACCTTTAAATTCGGTCCTAATCCCCTGTGCAGAAAGGACCTTGTAAGCTTCTGCGGTTTCCTGGCCACCGGCACCCTTCCAGGAACTCCGTGAGCGAAGGCGCTGTTGATCCATGGCTGCCTCAAAGCCCGCAATGTCCAGGGTCATTCCGTCATCGCGCACAATATCCTGGATAATGTCCACCGGAAAACCATACGTGTCGTACATCTTAAAGATCAGGTCACCCGGCACCCCAGAAATACCCTTGGCCTTTAATTCACCCAGTGCATCCTCCAGTACCCGGAGACCAGTGTCCAGGGTTCCCAGGAAACGATCCTCTTCATTCTTGATAATATTCTTGATATAGGCATCTGCCTCCAACAGCTCCGGATAGGAATCCTTCATGACGCGAGCAACCTTTCCTGCAGTCTGATGCAAAAAAGGGCGCGTCAGTCCCAGAGTACGGCCGTAACGTATAGCTCGCCTTACTATACGGCGCAGCACATATCCGCGCCCCTCGTTAGAGGGGAGCACACCGTCACCAATGAGGAACGCGATAGCACGGCTGTGGTCTGCAATCACCTTAATGGACACATCATTCTCTGGTGATTCCTTAAAAGAGTGCCCTGAAATGGTCTCGATCTCCTTTATGATAGGCATAAACAGATCGGTTTCATAGTTGTTCGTAACTCCCTGGACTGCTGCTGCAATGCGCTCCAAACCCATTCCTGTGTCAATGCTCGGTTTTGGAAGGGGTGCCATCCTGCCGGATTCATCCCGGTTGAATTCCATAAAGACCAGATTCCAGAGTTCCAAGTAACGGTCACAGTCACAACCGACCCTGCATTCCGGTCGACCACAACCTATCGACTCGCCCTGGTCCATAAGTATCTCCGAGCAAGGACCGCAGGGGCCTGTATCGCCCATGGACCAGAAATTGTCTTTTTCCCCAAGGCGAACGATCCGGTCTTCAGGTATCCCTGTGTGGCTGGACCAGAGCCTGTGGGCCTCATCATCTTTTTCGTACACCGACACCCATAGTATA
The DNA here is from genome assembly GCA_030613145.1 of Desulfobacterales bacterium. Taxonomy (GTDB): domain Bacteria; phylum Desulfobacterota; class Desulfobacteria; order Desulfobacterales. Next base: position 4,258 of record JAUWMM010000012.1, read on the forward strand.
TCTTCAGGGATACCATATCCCTTTGTCACCAGATCCCAGGCCAATTCAATGGCCCGTTCCTTAAAATAATCTCCGAACGAAAAGTTGCCCAGCATCTCAAAGAAAGTATGATGGCGGCCCGTATGGCCCACATTTTCAAGATCATTGTGTTTGCCACCTGCCCGAACACACTTTTGAGAACTAACGCCACGCACATAAGGACGTTTGTCCTCACCCAAGAAGGTTCGCTTGAACTGAACCATGCCGGCATTCGTAAAAAGCAAGGTAGGATCATCATCCGGGACCAGCGATGAGCTCTTCACAATCGTATGGCCCCTTTGCTCAAAATAGGTTAGGAATTTACTACGCAGATCATCTCCGGTCATGTCGTTACTCGTTATCCGTTGTTGGTTCTTGGTTGTCCCTTACTCCCTACAGCCTACTTTTTGCCGCCTTTTCCCCGCTCAGCCGGTACTGCTTCGGATTCCGTGGATGCATTCCTTGCCAATCCGAGTGCATCTTTGACCTTGCTCAGGATGCGAGCAGCTACGTCAGGATTTTCGTTCAAGAACTTCTTGACATTTTCCCTGCCCTGCCCGATCCGTTCCTTGTCAAAGGAGTACCATGCCCCGCTCTTGTCGACAACATCGGTTTGAACACCCACATCAAGGAGGTCGCCGACTGTCGAGATCCCGACGCCGTACATGATGTCAAACTCCGCTTCTTTGAAAGGGGGCGCCACCTTGTTCTTTACCACCCTCACTCGAGTCCGACTCCCTATGATCTCCTGTCCGTCCTTGATGTTTCCAATTCTTCGTATATCCAACCTAATCGAGGAATAGAACTTAAGGGCATTCCCCCCCGGTGTAGTCTCAGGATTACCAAACATCACCCCGCTCTTCAGCCGCATCTGATTGATAAAAATTACCGTCGTCGTCGCTTTGGTGATCGCGGAGGGAAGCGTCCGTAGAGCCTGTGACATAAGCCTGGCCTGCAGGCCCATGTGGACATCCCCCATATCCCCTTCAATCTCCGCTCTGGGTACCAGGGCGGCCACTGAATCAATAACCACCACATCCAGAGCCCCGCTGCGAACCAGAACTTCGGTGATCTCCAGTGCCTGCTCGCCCGTGTCGGGCTGGGAAACAAGTAGATCGTCACAGTTTACTCCAAGTTTCTTGGCATATACGATATCCAGGGCATGTTCAGCGTCTATGAATCCTGCAATGCCGTCATGCTTTTGAGCTTCGGCCACGATATGAAGGGCCAGCGTGGTCTTGCCTGACGATTCAGGTCCAAAGACTTCTATGACCCGCCCTCGAGGGATACCCCCGACCCCTAGGGCATGGTCCAGGGCAATTGATCCGGTCGGAATAATCGGGATGTCGGCAACTACCTGGCTGCCCAACTTCATGATGGAACCCTTGCCGAACTGACGTTCTATCTGCCCCATGGCCAGTTCCACTGCCTTCTCCTTGTCCATGGATATGCTCTCCATAAATATCCCCCCTTATATTAATTGCAGAATGTGGAATGCGGATTTTCTCAATCCGAAATCCCTGGCCCAGACCGGGTTGGGAGGCGTGATTGCCTCTCGCGAGCATGTCGCGCCAGGGCGGGCCGAAATCTAAAATCCGAAATGCTATAGTGGCACCTCAGCCAGTCTGCTATAGACTGCGCCGTTAGGGCGTAGATCACTATGAAACAGGACCACTGATTGCGCCGTGAAAGGCTCTGTTCGAAACTCTCCCAATGCTTCCAATGCCTTAGCCAGCTTGACCAGGTCCACACGACCTTTCACCCGGCCCACTGTGAGATGCCCCTTGAAAGCCCGCTTCTCCTTTGGGAACCCAAAATGGTTGAGCTGATCTTCCAAGTCACTTTGAAGTAAACGCAGGGCTTCTACATCTCCGGTTAACCCTATCCATACTACACGTGGACGTCTGACATCCGGAAAAACACCAACTCCCTCTCCCCTCAGGGTAAATGGCGAAAAGTCCTGCGTTGTTCGCTCCATCGCAACATGGATTTTCTCTACGTCATCCCACTCAATGTCACCCAGGAACTTAATGGTGAAGTGGATTCCTTCTTTACGGGTCCATCTAATTTTCAAACCGGACCCCTTGAGCGTCTCCTGTAATTTCGCAATGGCTTGCAGAATACGTTCCGGAAGGCTAATGGCAATGAAAGCTCGTATCTTTTTACTCATGTTTTATGTACTACGCACGGTCATAAACGCCGTTTAATAAGTCCGCGTCGTGTAGAGTTTGGACTCCTTGTTGAAATAAATACGAAATCCGAATATCGAAATCCGAAACAAATCCGAATTTTCAAATTTCCGAATGTCTTAAACTACAGAGAAGCCAATTTGAATTTGTTTTGAATTTCGTATTTTGGTAATTTGATATTGTTTCGTATTTCGTGCTTCGTATTTCGAATTTGGTCCGCGGCGGATGCACGGTAATTCCCAAGAATCAAAAATCTCCTATTATGACCGCTCAAAGCATACAACCTTTCGGACCCATCCATCCAGTCCCAGTCGTCCACTTCAGCGTAGAATTTGCAGATGCGGTCCGGCACTTGTTTCAACGTGTCAGGCCGGACGCCGTGGCCGTTGAACTTCCCAACTCCCTTTTGGATGTAGTCCAAAAAGGCGTACGGCGACTCCCCGAGGTCTCGGTCGTGCTCTACCAGAATAACGCGGGAGAGACCATCTATCTGCCGATTGAACCAACAGATCCTGTCGTAGAAGCCATCCGATCCGGCCTTGAGGCTGATGTGCCTGTCCACTTTGTGGATCCGGACCTTGATGCGTATCCTTCCTATCGCGATTTTGTCCCGGACACCTATGCCGCCTACCGTTTGGGAATCGAGGCCTACTTTGACATCTATTCAAGGGAGGTCCTTCCCGTCCTTAAGAAAGGTCCGGCAGATGTGAGGCGTGAAACCGGCATGGCCTACCGTCTGCAAAAGCTTGCAGCCAAATATACCAAGATACTCTTTGTCTGTGGATTGACTCATCTTGAGGGTGTAAAGGCAGCATTTTTTCGTCCGCAGGCCGAGCCCCTTGAAAGGACAAAACGTACCGGGGTAAGCCTTTTTAATCTCCACCCGGACGATTTGCCTGAGGTCATGACCGAATACCCCTTTTTGTCGGCCTTATATGAATACCGAAGGCACAAGCTGCCCCCAAAACCCGAGTTGTCTAAGTTTACTGTTCGAAAGAAGATGGGTGTCCTAACCTTAATGAACGGCGGCAAGGACACATGTTCTGAAGAGGAGGCATTAGAAGCCTCTATACGCTGGAGCGTACATCACATGAAGCCGGGAGCGGTAGATCGTCAGATGGTCAGCTACCGCCTCTTTCAGCAGGCAGCCCGGCACTATCGTCAGGATACGGGCGAAGACGTCTATCGCTGGCAGAAGCGTGCTTTCTTCCGTTTTTCAAGAAATTGCGCACTTCTGGAAAACCGGCTCCTGCCTGATTTTTATCAACTCCTTATCTCAGCCCGAGGATGTGTGGACGATAACTTTTGCTACGCCTTCTGGCGATTGGGGGCCTTTTATCCTTGGCAAAAGTCCCAGGCTTCCATTGCCACTATCCGCATCAGCGGGGAGATGCTATGGCTGGGGACTCGAAAGATTCGTATCCGCAGGAGACTCCCCAGAATAAAACGCCGTCCGGTTTATATCCCCAAAAAGCGCCGAATGAAGGAACGGAGACCGGGTGAGTGGCTCGAGGGTTTTTCCGACCCATACATTTGTTCATATCCGCCCGAGGATCTGGTGATTGAAGATTACGGCAACTTTCTCAAGACTAAGCGGGTCAATGTGCTGGCGGCCGATGAGGCGGTCTCGGTGCCCTTTGAGACCACAATCCTGGCTGGGATCGATATGCGGGAGACAGTTAGACATAGCCATGAAGGGCGTATCTATGTGCGGGAGTTCAAGCGGATCAAGGGAGGCGTTGGCTCGATAGTCGTTATCTTTGATGATGACAAAACCGGACATCAGTATCCTTACCTGATGACATGGCTTGGTGAACACGACCAGGAATCGGATATGGCCTTTTATGCCACTGACCCTGCGAATCACATTGTTGGGCCGGGGATCTCCCGGTGCACTTACGGAGGCTTTCTGATGACCTATCCGCCTCTTCGACTCGCTGATGTTTGGGGAGACCCGGAGTATGACTGGGCACGGACAAAGGCCGAGCGGCTCCTTTTGGCAGGCCTGGAATACAGCCTGGAAAAGCATGTTGTTTACATTGCCAAAAAACCGCCGAGGTCCTTTATCAAACAGGTGGCAGACAGATGGGGCAAAAGCATCGTGTACATCCCGATTGGCCAGCTTTCACCCATCAGGCTAAAAGAGATACGTGCCCTCCACGTACTGGCAGGCAAAGATAGACGTGAGATAGCTAAAGATTATATCTGGTGAGAACTAAAATCAGGCTAAATGGGGAAAATCGCGTGACTTGAGCCTCAGCGCTCGACGAATTCCGAGGGGTTATTACTTTCCCCTTCAGCTTTGAACTTTGAGCTTTGAGCTGTTTCACTCTGCTCGCCGACCTGGCAGGCATTTTTCAGTCAAGTGGAGATGCCGAGCTTTGGCAGGATATAAGACTGAAGCAAAAACCATACAAGAAAAATGGCTAGTATAATTAATATTTCGGACATTTTATTCCTCTCCAGCCAACGGCTGAAATTGTTTAGGCTCACGAGAAGCCCCTGGAAGTCGTGCCGCATGAGGATGACGCAGACGCTCCGGCCTTTGTACCGGTCGTGCTCGAAGAAAATATGGACAGCAGACGTCCCGGCTTGGAGGCCCCGCATTCGGGGCACTTCATCGGTCCCTTTTCGTTTGAAAATACTATTTGCTCAAATTCGTGACCACATTGGGGACAGCGAAATTCATACAGCGGCATTGGTACCTCCTCGATTGACCATCAAGCACAATGTATTGTTTGAATAATAAATAACCATTTGTTCGGTTATTGCAAGTCTTTTTATCGATTTTTGATAAGGTCAGTTGATAATGATAAAGAAATACCTGCCTTGGCTCATCGCCTTGTTATATTTTATTTGTCCTTATGATGTGGTGCCGGATTTTCTACTGGGCCTCGGATGGCTGGATGACCTTGTTGTGCTTGGTCTTGTTCTGTGGTGGATGTCCAGGTTAAGAAGGGCATATCAAGCAAAGGGCACCTCTTCAGCGTATGCCGGAAAAGAGCAGGCGGCGCCCGGCAGGCAGGATGCCCCCGAGGAAGATCCGTACAAGATATTAGACGTTCAGCCTGGTGCCTCCAAGCAAGAAATCAAAGCTGCCTACAAGAGCCTTGCTGCCCAATACCACCCTGATAAGGTCCAGTACTTAGGCAAGGAATTTCAAGAACTTGCCCACAATAAGTTCGTAGCCATTCAAAAGGCCTACGATACACTCATGAAGTGATCATTTTGTAAAGGACGCTAAGTTCAAAACAAGGAGGACCGGTGGACAGGAGAACACTTAGCCTAATCCACGATGCAGCAAAGGGGGGCGAGCCTGTTACGGGACATATAGCTCTGGCAATACTTCGTTGCCCTTCTGATAATACACCTGAAATTCTTCGTGCTGCCACGGTCATGCGCCACCGGTATTTTGGGGACAGGATCAGCCTTTGTTCAATCCTGAACGCAAAGGGTGGTGCATGTGGGGAGGATTGTGCCTTTTGTGCTCAGTCATCATTTCACAAAACACCTGCTGAGGTCAGTCCACTACTAACCAGTGAGGAAATTATCAAAGCATACCAGGCGGCAAAGCAAACGCCGATTGCACATTTTGGTGTGGTTACCAGTGGCAGGGCACTGCAGGGCGATGATATCAACCACATATGCGATGCTATCAAGACCTGTCCGGATTCCGATGTCAACTGGTGTGCCTCACTGGGGTGTCTGACTTTGGATCAGCTCAAGGGATTAAAGGAGGCAGGCATCAAACGATTTCACCACAATTTGGAGACTGCCGAAAGCTTTTACCCGACTATCTGTTCCACACACCCCTATGCTCAGCGCCTGGCCACGGTTCGTGCAGCAAAGGAGTTTGGCATGGAGATATGCTGTGGCGGCATCTTGGGCATGGGCGAAACGCCGGAGCAAAGAGTGGAGCTTGCTATTGCCCTGGCAAAAGAACGTGTGGATTCAATTCCTCTTAATTTTTTGATTCCAATCAAAGGAACGCCCCTTGAAAAGCAGGAGCCCATGAAACCGCTGGACATCATTCGATGCATAGCCATGTTTCGGATGGTAAATCCACAGGCGGAGATACGTGTATTCGACGGTCGTATTTAGCTTCGTGACTTGCAGTCCATGATCTTTTACGCCGGAGCCAACGGGATGATGATCGGTCCTTTGCTCACGGTTGCCGGGCAGGATGTTGAGAAGGACTTACAAATGCTGAAAGATCTCGAGGTCGATCATGCATCATGAAGCCTGGATCAATAAACGGCTCTGCGAGCTGGGCAAAAGCCAGCTGGATCGCCATCTGCAGGTTTATCCCGAGGCTGGTGGCAAGATTCAGATAGGAGACCGGTCTTATCTTAATTTTTCTTCCAACGATTATCTTAACCTCGCCCGACATCCGGATGTTGTTGCTAAGGCCGCCGAGGCCCTGACCGGTTCAGGATGCGGCGCCACGGCTTCAAGATTGGTCACAGGAACGCTCAACCTGCACGATGAGCTGGAAGAAAGGCTGGCCCGACATAAGGGCTATCCTAGCGCCCTGCTATTTGGAAGCGGGTTCCTGGCCAACGTGGGCACAATACCGGCTCTCCTGGACAAAAATGATCACGTGTTTGCAGATAAACTGGTACATGCCAGTATTGTGGATGCCGTCACGTTGAGCCGGGCGCACCTGTATCGTTTCCGCCATAACGATGTTGAACACCTGGAGCAATTGCTAAAAAAAGTAAGCTCAACATCCGGACGGAAACTTGTTGTGACGGAATCCGTATTCAGCATGGATGGAGACCTTGCACCTCTTCAAGATATTGCCGATGTGGCACAGAGCCATGACGCAATGGTCATGATAGATGAGGCACACGCAACAGGTGTTTTTGGGCCGAATGGAAGCGGACTTGTCAGTGAGTTGGGACTTGAGCCTTTGGTTAACATCTCCCTCGGTACGCTGAGCAAGGCATTTGGTGGCTATGGGGGCTTTGTTGCGTGTTCAAAGTCGGTTCGAGCTTTTCTGATCAATCATGCCCGCTCTTTCATCTATTCTACCGCCCTCCCACCACCGGTGGTTGCGGCAGCCCTTGGCGCACTGCAAGTGATCGAGGATAACCGTGACCTCGGTGCGCAATTGTTGAAAAACGCAGCGGCCTTGCGAAATCGCCTTCAAGAGGCGGGGCTTGATACCGGCAATTCCGCCAGTCAGATTGTGCCTGTCATGGTTGGCGAAAACAGCAAAGCACTCGCAGTCTCACAAAAACTGAGAAGGCATGGTATCATAGGCGTGGCCATTCGTCCTCCAAGTGTCCCCCGTGGAACCGCAAGGATTCGACTCTCCGTGACGCTGTCTCATACCAGGGAAGACCTTGAACATGTAGGTCAGGTTATTATTGCCACAGCACAGGGTGAGGGGCTGTTGTGAAAAGACCGCCCCTAATATTTATTGCAGGCTGGGGCAACACGGCACAGGCGCTGCACCGTGTTGCGTCGGAGTTTGACGAGAGCTACGACGTTCGGGTAAGCTCAAGTCATGAAATCGCTTCGTGGTCTGATACGACGCACCAGAGCCGCTCAAAGGCTGTCAAAAAGACCTCTCATATATCCTCTTATGCTGAGGGGCTCCAATCCGCCCTGTATGGACTGGAGAGAAAAGACAACCCCTCCATTGTTGTTGGCTGGTCTGCCGGGGGGGTTGTAGCCCTGGAAATAGCCTGTGAAAATCCTGAGTTAATTGAGAGGCTTGTGCTCATAGGGGCGACACCAAAATTTTGTACTGGGGACGGATATCCCTGGGGGGTAGCTGCCCGAAATGTGCGTGCTATGGTCTTGCAAATCAGAAAAGATCCCAAGGCAGTACTTTACCGTTTCTTTCAGGATGTTTCATGGCCTGTAGTTGAATCAGAGTCAAGTATAAACGAAAAAGTAACCGCTGCCTGCCACATAGGAATCGAGCACCTTGTTCACGGCTTAGAGTATCTCCGCACGATGGATCTGAGGGATAAGTTGAAGGCGGTTAAAATCCCGACATTGATCATTCATGGACGAGAAGACCGGATTATCCCTTGGCAGGCAGGGGCATGGCTGAACAATTCATTGCCGAACAGCAGCAGCATCATACATGAAGGCGTCGGTCATAATATTCCTGTACGACGACCAGTCGTGCTTGCATCTCAAATTAGAGAGTTCTTGGAGAATCGATGTTGAATGCTGAAAAACATCAACGCTCGGTGACTGCGCGATTTTCTGCGGCTTCTGCAACCTATCACGAAAGGGCAGAAGTACAGAAAATCGTTGCAGAAAGGTTATTGAGCCTGGCTTCAGCTGTCCGGTCCATTGGGCGCATTCTTGAGATCGGTTGCGGCACCGGTGGACTGACCGAATTATTCCTGGGGCATTTCCCAGGGGTTGCGATTGATGCAATGGATGCATCAAAGGAGATGATTGACCAGGCAAAAGAGCGATTGGCCGGAAATGATCGTGTTCGGTGGTTTGTCTCAGATCTCAAGACATTTGCCCCCCATGTTTTATATCCACTTATAGTGAGTAGCTCGTCAATGCACTGGATTTGGCCTATCGAGGATGGGTTGAGGCGAATGGCTGATCTTTTGGAGGTAGGCGGTGATGTTGTGGTGGCATTAATGCTTCACGGCACTTTAGCCGAACTGCACACCATGCGACTCGGTGTGGCACCGCACAAACCGCCGCTCGGCCGATTGCCACTGGCCGAGGAAGTTCTTAGCGGAATGGAAAGGGTTGGATTGCGCGTGCTGGCAAAGCGGCAGGAAACAATCCGCAAGGAGTATGTATCAGCCGACGCATTTCTTCGTACGATTCATGAGCAGGGCCTCACCGGAGGTGACGTTTCTTCTTCGGAACGCCCCTTGACTCGCGGGGAATTGCAAAGACTTAGGGCAGAATACGAAGCCCGGTACACCAATGGTGGTTCCGGGGTCTTTGCTAGCTATAAAGTCTTGTATTTAAGAGCCACAAAACCAACACTGCGTTGAAGTAAGCCTTTTCGTGAATTGTCTATCGGGCTTTGTTTATGTGCCCTAAAATATCGTCTATGCGCTTTGCATCAGCGCTAATCCAATAAACCCATTTGTTGTCCCTGAAGACATAATGAACCTGCCCCATGCCATTAAATGCAATAACTGCGAGACCCTTTGCCTCCAAAGTGCGATAATGACTGAAGGGTGACCTCCTGTTGTTTTTCATCTTGGAAATCATAACCTCAATCTGCGTTTGTGCAAGCTCTTGAGAGGAGGCCTCAGATACCCATATGGTCGCTTTGTCATGAACACCTTTATAATGGGCTATATACCCCCAAACCACATTCACGGAAGTGCCGTGAAGCTGGTTGATGGCCTCAATGGCATCATGGCCTTCGGTCAATTTGACAAGCCTTAAGTCCTCGATCCAAGGATCAAAGGCAATCTCGGATGTAGATAGATTGCATCCTGCCCAAATAAAGCCGAGAATAATCAAAATTAGATATTTTCTGTACATAATACCTCATATCCTGGTATTCTATTCTCAATGGTTTTGATATACCTTTCTCTAGACAAAAATCACTAAAAAGTCAAATGTAGACGAGCTGTTGTCCAAATCCCTTTTCGTAATGTAGCTCGCAGAACGATCTCTTTTCAGATACGAAAAGTGCAATAAATTACTGAGAACCCTGTGTCCACTTCACGCAAACACATCACCTATATCGTC
>JAUWMM010000224.1 GCA_030613145.1 Desulfobacterales bacterium
TTCTTTCCATGCCTGCGCCCAAAGATCAGGTAAACAAGGCCCCCTAGGCCCGGGATAAAAACGATAAACGCACCCCATATGGCTTTCTTTTTTAAGGTGCCAAAATCGCGATAACCCAAGTCTACAATCGCCCAGAACGTGGGAACTATAGGAAGCAAAAGTATCAAGATGACTAAACCATGACTCATATCAACTCCCTTTTAGCCGTGTATAGGCGAAGCTTCGCTCTCTTTCATCTTGGCCGAAGCTTTTCCAGGCGTTCGGCCACCTTAAGGATTGTATCAGCATAGTATTTACTGTGGTTATAACGAAGCAGGATGCGAAATTTCTCATGGCGCTTCAACCCGGGCCGCCATCCATGCTGCTTAAGATAGTTGGCGATACTCTCGATAGCATCTGCGTGCTGAAACAAGTTGATCTGTCCGTCTCGGTTACCGTCCTGAGCAAACCTCAGCACGCTTGAAGGTATGAACTGGGCAATCCCTAGCGCGCCGGCATAAGAGCCACGTATTGAGTACGGGTCTACCTTTTGATCCTCTATGTATTGGAGAAAGGCTTTAAGTTCACCATATGCCCAGGTCGATTTTCTGCGAGCCCATGTTTCAAATTTTTTCCTTGAACCCGGCGACTTTTGTTTGGCATATGCATTCCAAAGCATGTCCCGACAATCCTTATCATCAAGGGCGGCCAGAGTCGACAGGGTATTTAGTACCAAATGTTTACCAACAAACGTGCCCAGTCTTGACTCCACCAGAATGATAGCACTAATGACCTCCTCCTCGACACCGTACAAGCTTTGTGCCTGCTTAAGAGCCTTTTGATGTCGGCCAAGATAGTCAATCGTCTGGTCAATGGATGACCGGGCTAAGAATTGATCGTAATTCAAGGTGGCTTCACGATGAGAGAAATAGGCTGCAAGAGCACGTTGGTCAAGAGTCATCTCCGGCCTGGAATAGAGTGATCGTATGTATGATCTCTCAAATCCGTCCCGTATGAGACGATCTTGAAGGATTGCATAGGGTTCATCTTTAGTTAATGTTTCGCCTTTAGCCTTGTCACTGTAACCTATCAGACAGATGAAACACAAAACCGCAACTGATAGTAACCGTGGGGTGGCCTCCCGATAACTATACCGGAATAACATAGTAAAATTCATTCCCAAGCTCTTCTGCTTTATGGCCAACAATCCCCCCATGGACTTCAATCACATTCTTCACAAAATAAAGCCCGTGACCCGTCCCTTCCACTAACTCCTTACGTTTAAGTCGAAAACCTTCGTCAAAAATATGCGCTGCATCTTCCTGGTCAATGGGTATCCCTGAAGAAAACACATCAACACGAACGCCATGATGTCTTCGACCAAAGAAGTTTTCAATGAGTGACACCCTGCAATCAACCTTCTTAAGGCTTTTTCCCGATCGGTCCACAACCGATTTAGCGTACTTTACGGCATTTGAAAAGATATTGGCAACCACCTGAGCCATTAGCCCTTTGTCTACCTTAACTTGTATGTCTCCAGAGACCTTACGATCCTTGACGATATGGTTAATCATAGTACCTTGCCGGGCAAACCGATCCCTGTATCGGTCCAGTTGGGGCATAATAATGTCCTGCCACAAGTAACAAGGGGTCTTCCTCAGGATATATTCGCCAAACAAGAAGTGGTCAGGCCTAAACAAGGTCTCCAAGAAAAGGCTGGTGTGTTTGTAATGTTGATCGATCTCCTCCTGATCACTGAACATGGTCCTGTTGGTCACAATTAAGCTTTCCAATATTTCAGTGATCTTCGCATACAAATTCGGGTCCTGAGATTTGACTTCTTCAAGGAGGCTGTCAAGATTACTCTCAATCTCCTTGTTTGTGTTCAAATATTTCCTGATCTTCCTGAAGTAATATTTGTAACGGATGTTCGGCACAATCACATTGTGCTCTATGTCTGCCACCAAATTGTTGATAAATTTAAGGTGTTGAATGTTTTGTTCAGCAAGAAATTTGTTGTACAGATTGTAGCCTATGCGGTTGACATACTTTTTGATAAAGAAAAGCTGAGCCTCTGTGAGGTGATGGGCCTGGGCTACCTCAAAGATGCCGATAACATCTCGTGTTCTATAAAAAAGAATGTGACTGGAAGGTGTTTTCTTGCCGTGGATGGGCACCACATATGAGTGGCCGTGTTGATATGGGGCCTCAGTGATCTTAATGTAGGGCGGCACTTGGCTCTCTTTATTACTGACAACAGGGTGACTGTTTGCCACCCATTCTATGGCTTCGGTCTTGGGGTTGATCAAATACAGATTGCTTTGCAGCCCGAAAAAGACACGGGGCACGGTCACGCTTACCATGTAAAGGCTTTCCAAGCTGTCATATTCTTGGGCCAGGTCAAAAAAGGTGTTTAATGCAGACATTTCTAGTTTTTCAAAACCATAGATAGCATAATCCTCCTTTTTTTGTTCGACCCGTTCTATGATAGCTGCAAATGCGTCCATAAATCCAAGTTACCCTTTACCGATTCCTTTATAGAGAAAGCCCGCCCTTTCAGCCTTGGTCCTGTCCAATACATTACGTCCGTCAATAATAATAGGCGTACGCATCAGCGATTTAACCTTTTTAAGATTTAGCTTGAAGTAAGGTTTGTGCTTGGTAGCAATCACTATACAGTCAGATCCTTTTAACACATGATCCAGGTCGCGGCTTAGTTCGGCCTCGGGAAAGATGCGCACATACGGATCGTGGGCCACAACCTCAGCCCCGTATGCCTCCATCTCCCGGATGAGGTCATAGGCAGGGGTATTTCTGACATCGTCGGAGTCTTCAAGATAGGCAACACCCAACAGGGCGATCTTGGCATCCCTAAGGGCGATTTTCCTGGAAGCAAGAGCCTCACTAATCATATTTGTGGCATGTATCGGCATAAAGTCGTTGATCTTTCTGGCTAGCTGCACAAACTCAGGATTGATAGGGAATCTGCCGTACTTCTTAACGCCGTAATTTAGAAGCCAGGTGTCTTTCGGAAGGCAGTGTCCACCCACGCCAATCCCCGGTACGTGCATATGGCGCTCGGCGCGAGAGTTAATGAGCTCGCGCACCTCATACACATCAATACCCAGACTTTCACACACCATTGCAGTCTCATTGGCGAAGGCTATATTTACGTCTCGATACGCGTTCTCGATGGTCTTGGAGGTTTCGGCTGTCAGGATATCTGTCGACAGGATCTTGGCTTTGACGATTTTCTTGTACATTTGAACGGCTTTGTCGCAGCTTTTCTTGTTAACGCCCCCCACGATCCTCGGAAGGTTTATGATATAATCAAGGAGATAGCCGGGCATGACCCGCTCAGAAGAATAGGCCAGATAAAAATCGCGACCAGCTTTCAATCCGGATTTTCGCTCAAGTATGGGCTGCACAACAAACTGGGTCGTGCCGGGTGCCACTGTTGATTCGATCACCACCAGGGTCCCCTTTTTCATATGTGCTCCCACATGCCTTGAGACCTCTTTAAGGGACAGATACCTCGGCATATGATCAGCGCCATCAGTAGGCGTTTGCACATCAATCAGCACAATGTCCATATCCTTAATGACCGAAAAATCGTCGGTCACCCGGAAGCTGCCCTTTTTCACAACGCGGCTTATCAAATCGTCCAGCCCGGGTTCCTCGCCTTCAAAGGGAGGCTTTCCTGCGTTCAGAACGTCTATCTTCCATTCCGATCGCTGAGATCGCCTCTGAATGCCGGTGACATCTACGCCTTTTTTGTCTGCCAGAAGGGCAGCCACCGGTATACCCACATATCCCATACCGATGACAGCAATCTTTTGCAAAGCAACTTTTCCCATTCACGCCTCCGTGCCAGTTCATCTTTGCTTTCTTTTGTTTAGGCTACGTTGTTTGGCGCATATTGTCAAACAAAAGCTTCTTCTTAGTCAACTTATCAAGGCATGTGAGGCCATTGGATACCGGGCCTCTTTCAGCATCTCAGTGGCCTTACCAAATGATCTCCCTGCGTCAGCCGGGCGGTAAGTATATGCAAATTTCGTTTTTCTTACGCCCAAGTTCATGCTATCTTGTAACTATATTTTCTTAGAAAGAGATTTTAAGGAAAATCCGTTTTGAAAGTTAACAAGGCAAGCAAAACAATCTTTGTATGTCAGGGGTGTGGCTATCAATCGCTCAAATGGATGGGCAAATGCCCTGAGTGCGGCGAATGGAATAGCTTAGTGGAGGAAAGGCAAAGCACCACCATATCATCCGGCGACTCAACTCCCGCCTGGCGTTCTCGACCTGTTCCAATCGATTCAGTGGAGATGAATCATCAAAGACGCATCAGGACCGGCATACAAGAATTTGACAGGGTACTGGGAGGCGGAATAGTGCCAGGGTCCCTTATCTTGGTAGGCGG
>JAUWMM010000005.1 GCA_030613145.1 Desulfobacterales bacterium
CAAAAAAAGCCGTCCGGGTACCAAGTATGCCATCTTAGAGAGTCTGGACTCCAATCCTCTTAGTGTGCGATTGAGATCCGCGGTTTCACGGATCAAAGCAGCCCGTTTTCTTGTCAATTCAAGCACAAATTCAGGCCCGGCACACAATGCATCACCAAGGAGCTCCATGAGGGCGACACCGGCCTTCCTGAGCCTGCGATCAAGACCATGCTGCTGGTTGGCCAGGTTCAAGTAGGTGGCAAAAGATCTTTGAAAGATCTGCTTAATCTCCTCGGGGGTGTGAGACAAAAGGAGGTTCAAGACCATGGAAAAATCGACCTTGATCTGACTGACCACGTCTTCGGGCGGCATAGTGCAAAGGTCCGCAATGAGTCGCGGGTCCATGAATTTTCCCGGGATCGCTACTGAAAAACCTATATTGTCTTTGCCCCGCCTGCCGGCCCTGCCCGTCATCTGATGAAACTCGGTAGCATTCAGCGGCACAAATTCACGACCGTTGTATCGGTCCGAGTTCAGGAACACTATGCTTCGGGCCGGAAAATTGACGCCGGCAGCTACCGTGGAAGTAGCAAAGACGGCATCAAGTAAACCCTCGGTCATCAGATGTTCTATGAGAAGTTTCCATGCAGGAAGCTGCCCGCTGTGATGAGCTGCAACTCCCGCATTTCTCAGATGCCGCATTTGTCGGTGGCCGACCAAACGCGGATATCCTTCAGTCAGCTCATCAATCCTTTCGTTCAACTCATCTCTGTTTGCCCTTACCTGTCCGGAGACATCCACGCAAAGCTCCAGGGCCTGGTCACAGTCTGCCCTGGACTTCAGAAAGAATATGGCAGAAAGTAGATCGTATTTTCTCAATACCCCGGCGATCTCCCCAAAAGGGGGAAGCCGCCGCGGAGGGGCCAGGACCGGTGGGTTCGGCGTATTGAAATAGGCCTTGACCTTCTTGTCCATTCCTTTGGAGCCCAAAAAAGGGAGAAGCCTACCGGATGGGTGAAAAAACAGGGGATACAGGGGTACAGGTCTTCCCGTCTCTTCCACGACAACACATTCTTTTGACCGTATCGACTCTAACCAATCAGCAATCTGTGCGGCATTTCTTATGGTTGCCGAAAGGAGCAGGAGGTGGACTCGAACGGGGAGGTAAATCATGACCTCCTCCCAGACCACGCCACGATCTTCGTCACCCAGGAAGTGAGCCTCGTCCAGTATGACGAGATCTGCCGCTATATCCACACCTTCGTGCATGGCATCGTAGAGCTGATTGCGCAGTATCTCGGTAGTCCCCACGATAATGGGGGCATCGGCATTCTCCTTACGGTCGCCTGTGAGTATCCCCACCTGTTCATGGCCGAATCGGTCTGCGAATTCAACGTATTTTGAATTAGTCAGGGCCTTAAGAGGGGAAGCATACCATGCCTTTCCGCCTTTTTTTCGTAATCGGGCAATCGCCTCTTCGGCGATCCAGGTCTTCCCGGAGCCGGTTGGAGCGGAAACCAGACAATCTGCCCGCCGGGTTGCAGCAAGGGCCTTGAGTTGGAAGGGATCCGGCCTGAAGGGCCTTCTGGGAGGCACCCCAATCCTTGCAAAGACCTTCTTCAATCTGGCATCAACACTCGGCCTTATTCTCGCAATACGAGGATAATGGCTCCCATGCCGCCCGCGAGAGGCAGCTCCTTTGCCCCGGCCCGATCTAAGACTCGCTCTGTGACTCCTTGGCAATACGGACATCTCAACAATCCGTGGCTATGTTGGTTTCTTCAGGCGTAAGGAGGGTAAGCATGGCATCCATTTCAACAGGAAAGAAAAAGAAGATTGACAGCAGAGTTCCACGTTGTTAAAGTAATTGGCATGGATGGGGCTGTAGCTCAGCCGGGAGAGCGCATGACTGGCAGTCATGAGGTCAGGGGTTCGATCCCCCTCAGCTCCACCAGCAATAATTGATAATCTTGAGGGGCCCTATGGCCCCTTTTGCTTTGCAAAGGGCTCGATGCGGAAAGTTGGCTCCCTATTCGTCCGTTTGCTCAATAATCACCTTGTGATCCACGAGTGAGAGGCTGGAGATTTTCCCCTTTATGAATTTCTGCTCACCAAATATGCTGGTGAGTCTGAGCCCTCCATTGTCAGGCTCTACCGTGTCTAAATCCTCCAAGAAGAGCTCTTCTTTACCGTCCTTTAGCAAATACGCATTGGCTTCGCACATAACTAAGCGCCCCGGAAATTTCAATATTTGTAATTGATGCATTCGTAAAAAGTCGTTTTTTCTCAATGTCGTTCACAAAACACTTTTTACGAGTATGTCGTAATTATAGATTTTGAATATTTATAAGTATACGCGTTTGGCCAAGATCCTGTCAAGCCTTTATGGATCGCTTGACAGCATGCACACTATCTGACAGACTAGTTTTATGGGTGAGGAGCTAATCATAGAGCATATACCTGAGCTCAGCCGGCCGGTCCTCATCGTTGGATTTGAAGGCTGGGCCAACGGCGGTAATGTAGCCGTGGGCATGATCGACTACCTGATTCAAAAGCTTGGAGCGACTCGCTTTGCCAAGATTGATCCCAATCATTTCTATCGATTCGACGATGCGCGTCCCATTGTCAAGATAGAAGGCGGCGAGCTAAAAGAAGTCTTGCCTCCGGAAGCGGTGTTTTATGCCGCACACCCCAAACAAACCGAGGGCGATTTGATTCTCTTCAAGGCCACGGAACCCCATCTTCGGTGGTTTTCGTTTGTGGACCTGATATTGTCCCTTTGCAAACGGTTGGGGGCCGAGCTGATCATCAGCCTTGGCGGGCTCCAGGACAATGTGGTGCATACGGATGCCATCATTTCAGGCTTTGCCTCGAGCCAAGAGCTGTTGGAACGTTTACAACAAATACAGGTTATCCCTGCAGAGTATAAAGGCCCTGGGGCTATTCATTCTTTGATCTTGCAGCAGGCAAAAAGCATGGGTATCGAAGGGATCAGCCTCTGGGGTCACTCCCCGTTTTATCTTCAGGGCACCAACCTCCGGCTTCTTTCCCGAATGACTACTATATTGGCAGGCCTTGCAGGCGTCGACGTAGATACCGGTGAACTGGAGAAGGGATGGATGCTGTTGGCAAAACAAATTCAGCGCTTCATAGATGGCAACCCGGAACTCCAGAACGTGATCAAGGAGATCATGAACTCCAAGACATCGGGTGAACTGCCTCGCCCTGAGAGGCAAGATGGGAAGGTCATCTACCTGGATAACTTCTTTAAACCCAAGGGATAAAGTGCTAATCTACTTAATGCCTGACCGAAAATCCTGTTTTTTCGGTCAGAAATCCGAAACACGAAATCCGAAACCCTGGCCCAGACCGGGTTTTTCTCTCGGTGGCATTCTCCGGCTTCTGTCGCGCCAGGGCGGGCAATAACCAAAATTCGAATGCTCCAATGACAAAAACATCGAATTTTCAATGTATTAGTTTCGGTCATTTTGTGATTTGATATTCGAATTTGTTTCGGATTTCGATATTCGAATTTTGCCTGAACATGACTTTTCGTTCAGGCACCACTCAGGGGTATGCGATCATAATGTCCGCAGATGATACCACAACACAGCTTTTACAAGAGCTTTCAGATGCAAAAGCCTGGCCGGCACGGTTCAAAGGGCTGCTTGACGGCGGCTCAGATGTGAGTCATGACATAAGAGAAGCTGAAATGAAAATTGAGGAGCTTGAAAAAAGGGCAAAGGAGGCCATGAAAAGACTCGGGTGCGTAAGTCAGCAAACCCGCACGATTTACCACGGCATGGCCGATATGCTGATTAGCTGGAACGCTTTCAAGGATAACTTGTGATAAGCATGATACAGTCAAACACAGGGAGGGGAAAAAGGAGGTAGTCATGCCCTACATCCCCAAAATTCTCATAGTTGATGATGAACCCCGTATGTGTACTAGCCTGAAGGCGTTGTTAAGCGGCCGGGGCTATGAAATACATATAAGCAACAGTGGCGCGGAAGCTATAGAATGTATGTCCAAGAATAACTTCGATCTTGTCCTTTTGGACATGGTTATGCCGGACATGGACGGCGGCCGGATCATGGACCACATAGGAGCTCAGAGTCCGGAGACCTTAACCATTGTTATTACAGGCTATGTTTCCACAGAATCAGCCCTATCTGCGCTGAGGCACAGGGCCCACGATTATCTCAGAAAGCCGTTTGGGGAAGAAGAACTTTTAAAGGCAGTAGAAAATGCCCTTGAGCAAAAAAAATTGGGCGGTGAGCGCAAACGAGCGGAGGAGGAGCTACGGGAAACCGCTCGCCGGCTGAAAGTTGCTCATGACCAATCCCTCATCTATGCACAGGAACTCAAAGAAGAAATGATGGAACGTAAGCGGGCAGGCGAGGCCCTGACTCGAGCGAAGGAGGATTGGGAAAACACATTTGATGCCATAACCGACATGGTTATGCTCCTAGACAATGAACACCAGATTCTTCGCATTAACAAAACTGCGGCAGAGGCCTTGGGTACCACACAAGATAAATTGCTGGGCAAAAAATGTTATCAGGTGATTCACGAACAAGGCCGCCCACTAAGGGGATGTCCGTTGGTTCGCACCATGAAAACGTTAAGGCCACAGACCACAGAGATAACCGAACCTCATTTAGGCGGGACCTTCATATGCTCTACTTCCCCCATACTGAATCGTCAAGGGAAGCTGACAGGTTATACTCATACTCTAAAGGACATTACCAAATCTAAGCGCCTTGAAGCCCAATTTCAGCAGGCCCAGAAGATGGAAGCCATCGGCACCCTTGCCGGAGGCATAGCTCACGACTTCAACAACCTGCTCATGGGGGCTCAAGGCAACATCTCTTTGATGCTTATGGACATCGATTCCTCGCATCCACATTATGAACGGCTGAAAAACATTGAAAAGCAGATCCAAAGCGGGGCTAAACTAACCAGCCTCCTTCTGGGGTATGCCAGGAAGGGAAAATATGATGTCGCCACCCTTAATCTGAACCAATTGGTGGAAGAGACCTCAGACACATTCGGTAGAACCAGAAAGGAGATTACGATTTATCGAGAGCTTGCCGAAGATTTATTTGCAATAGAGGCAGACCATGTACAGATTGAGCAGGTGCTTTTGAATCTGTTTATAAATGCTGCAGATGCCATGCCCGGAGGTGGGAATCTTATCCTGAAAACCATGAATGTCGACCACAATGATATGAGGGGCAAGCTGTATGATCCAAAGCCGGGCAACTATGTCCTGTTAATGATTACCGACACAGGCCTGGGTATGGACAAAGAAACCTTGGAGCGCATCTTTGATCCGTTCTTTACAACCAAGGAGATGGGCCGTGGCACCGGTCTTGGCTTGGCTTCTGTTTACGGTATCGTAAAGGGTCATGGCGGATATGTTGATGTAGATTCCAAGGAAAAGCATGGGGCCACCTTTAGAATGTTTCTTCCTGCATCAAAGAAAAAGGTTCGGAAACCTGTCAAGAGTGCTGATCGAGTCATTAAGGGCTCCGGAACAGTTCTGTTGGTAGACGATGAAGAGGTCATACTGGAAGTAAGCCGGGATTTGTTGAAGGCAATGGGCTACCGAGTACTTTTGGCAAAGGACGGAAAAGAGGCCCTTGAAATTTTTAAGAAAAATCAAGATGTCATAGACATTGTTGTTTTGGACATGGTTATGCCCAATATGGGTGGTGGTGTAGCATATGACAGCATGAAGGAGATCAAACCGGACATAAAAGTATTGCTTTCAAGTGGCTTTAGTGTTGATGGTGAAGCTACCGAGATTTTGGAACGAGGATGTGATGGGTTTATTCAGAAACCGTTTACCATGAAAAAACTGTCCGCAAAGATAAGAGAGATTCTGGAAAAGAAATAGGCCCTATTTCTGCATTCTGAACACGTCATCCAAAATGGCAACTATTCAGTAGAGAGAACGGATAGGCTAGGATGGATAGTACGTTGCGCAGGCGGTTTCGGACTCCCAGGCGGTCACACTGCTTACCTTGATTTCCGGTGCTTGCAACAATGCGGATAGCTGTTCCGCCACATACCTTGCAATGTTTTCCGAAGAGGGGTTCTGGTCCTTGAAGGCCTCCAGATCGTTTAGGAACTTATGGTCTAAACGTGCCATGACGGAATTCACATGTTGTTTCAGAACTCTGAAATCGACCACAATGTCTGCCTCGTTCAAGACCTCTGAAGTGACACAGATCTCTATTTTCCAGTTGTGTCCATGTAGGTTTTCACATGCCCCATGGAAGTTCTTGAGTTGGTGGGCAGCAGAAAAGCTTGTTATGACCTTGAGTTCATACATGACAACACTACTCCGCCTCTCCTGTATATGGCTTTCCGCATTCACTGCAAACGCCGTCTTCGTTGATGACCCCAATGCAGTTTCCATCACTGCACAGAATCCGCTTTGAAAAATCGATGCCGCCCTCACCGGATTCTGCTCCCGCATCCCTGCGAGGTATCTCTGCCCCGCAGTGTGGGCAGAAGGCCCCCTCAAGGGGGATTCTTTCATGGCATTCAGGGCACTCCCGCGATGGCAGCTCGGCTTTGCAATGAGGACATTTCATAGGACTTTCTAACCTCCGATAGTTGACATTGGACGAAGACCTTCTCTTTTTTCCAGGATTTCAGCATGATGCCGCCTCGGTTTCCTGGCAATGGCCTGTTGAAATACCTTTTTCAGATGTTCGTGGCCGTACCCGTTTCTGAGCGGCGACTTGATGTCCACCTCGTCGTCAGCAAAAAGACATGGGCGAAGCTTGCCGTCTGCCGTGAGCCTGATGCGGTTGCACGAAGGGCAGAAATGATGGCTGAGGGCACTGATGAAACCGATTTCCCCCTTGGCAGATTCAAAGCGATATCGCTCGGCAGGCCCGTCATGGATTGAAGGCGGAATCTTGAGAAGGGGCCCAAAGGTCTTGAGTTTGGACTTCATCTCGTCCGACGAGACGTATTTTTCAGTCGTCCAGTTAAGATCCCGCCCAATCGGCATATACTCGATAAATCGAATATGATACGGCTTTCGCACAGAAAAATCCGCAAACCGGAGCAGTTCGTCGTCATTTAGCC
The DNA here is from genome assembly GCA_030613145.1 of Desulfobacterales bacterium. Taxonomy (GTDB): domain Bacteria; phylum Desulfobacterota; class Desulfobacteria; order Desulfobacterales. The sequence continues at coordinate 7,088 of JAUWMM010000005.1, forward strand.
CCCTGATGCCAACCACATTCACCTTGATGGGCGAAAATCCGCCCGTCTCAGCGACTTGAATCCCCTCCCCCACTGCATCAAAGCATTCCCGGCGGGTGAGCTTTGTATACTTCAAGGGGTTCAAGGTGTCCAGGCTTACATTAATGCGATGAACGCCCGCCTCAAAGAGCGGCCGGGCCATCTCCTTTAGGAACACACCATTGGTTGTGATGCTGACATCCTCGATCCTGGGGATCAGGCACACAGACTCGACTAAGTGCGTGAAATTTCTTCGGTGCAGGGGTTCCCCACCCGTCAGGCGGACTTTATTTATGCCCAGCTCAGTTGCTACGCGGATTACCTTGAGGATCTCTTCATAGCTCAAGATGTCGGCATGATCCAGAAGTTTCAGATTTTTCACCGGCGTGCAGTAGATGCATCGCAGGTTGCAACGGTCTGTCACGGAGACCCGAAGGTAGGTAATCTTGCGGTTGTAGGAATCTACATTTGGAACCATAGGGGAATGCCGCTTTCAGGGCCTTGATCCTGGGCCAGTAGATCGATGTGCAAAGTTTCGATCTGCACAAAACATAGCACAAGAATGGAAAAAATCAAAAACCTTCTTCTGTTTTGATATGTTATCATTATCATTATTATTTGTGACGCTTTTATGTTTTCGTATATAACTTACTCTGGATCATTAGATCGGATCAATTCGAGGTCGTGCGCATTTTCTCATATAACGTTTCAGAATGTTTCTGATAAATAATCTTTGTGGACAAATAGCACAGCCTATCAGTATTGGTTGTCAATAGACGGTTGAACAACTTTTTGAGCAACTGCTTGTTAAAATCTTGACACTTAACTCTATTTTGGGTAGATTAATAATGTTTTGGTGGATATTTTCAACTGTAAGAATAAGAGTTGAGGTTCGAACAAATAAGCCCGGCCTCTGGGTGGCTTAGATGACCAAACCCGCATTCACCTTCATTTTATTATTTATAAGTATGCTCCTTGAGACAATTTTCTCTTGTCTGATAACGTACCCTACCCAATTATACAACCGCCAAGCCTTCGCTGAAGAAAAGCCTTACTACATCGGCAACAGGAAATGCCGCCTTTGTCATTTCGAATATTTCAAGGAATGGGAAAAAGATCCCCATGCTAATGCCTTTAACCGGCTGGGTAAAATGAAGAACAACCCTTACTGTTTGAAGTGCCATACAACAGGTTATCGCGAAGCCCAGGGGTTTGTCAGTGAAAAGATTACACCGGAGTTACGAGGGGTGCAGTGCGAGGCCTGTCATGGGCCTGGCAGCAGCCATAAGGATAACCCTGACAACAAAGGGGCGCTTCCGATTGGAAGAAAGATAGATTATCAAAGGGTCTGCATCAAGTGCCACGATCGTAACTGGACGCCGGAATTTAATTATGAGAAATACCGCAGGCGAATTGAACACAGGATAAAGCCCAAACCGGAAAAGGGACACCTTTGAGATGAAACAGACCGGGATGGTCATAACCGCCTTTAGTGTTTGCATTGCTCTTTCTCTCCTTGCCGGCACCATCCTCCTGCTAAATGTCAAAGACTTCTCGAAGTACACCCACATGCTCAATACCGGAAAGCAAAGCTGTGAGTCATTATTGCAGATGCGATTACAAGAGAGGAACTATCTCCTGTACCACCAGCAGGACGCATTGGGCAATGTTAAGGAGAAGATAAACAAGTTAAGAAAATTGTTTTCCTTCTATGAAAAATCGAGACCTGACAAAGACGAGGCATGGCTTCTCGAGCTTGCCGGTTGGGAAGAAGCTATTAACCTCTATGACCGATTATTTGATCAGCTTGTCCTCTATCATGATGCTGTGGAGAAGAATATTTCTGCGATAAGAGATCTGGAAAAAAGGATTCTTGCAGTCATATATTCAAGAATGAATCCTGAACGAGGCATCATCGGCCTGCAGGAGATTCGTATACATGAAAAAGGATACTTACTCTTCCGACACCGTCCCGAACTTCCAGGTGAACGTTCTTTTGAGGATAAGCGCAAGGAGGCGGTGTCAAATCTTCTGATGTGGGCACGAAACGATATGAGGATTGAGAAATTGATGGAAAAAGACAATCAGTTGTTTATCGAAATATTAAACAACTACGAGGGCCAGGATGACACGCTCCTTGCACTGAAAAGGGAGGGTGAAAAAATAAAAAATATGTGCGAAAGGTTTTGGGAAGAAGGAAATACAAGACTACACAATGCATATCGCCGTTGCTTATTTCTGTCTAAAACCCTTTTGATTATGTGGGCGGTCACGGCCATTGCCATCATATATAGCCGGTTTCGCTATAAGCACCCAGGGAATAATGAGATCTCCCCTTAGGGCTCGCGCAAAAACAACTTACCATTTTGGCGTTTCAGCCCGCCAGAAAGACGGCGGATTTACGACTTCAAGCCATCTTTGACCGATACCCATTTGCAAAATGCGAGAAATAGCAGACAATTTCTATGGCTTTGTTCAATCGGATTTGCCAAATCGAACCCAAATCTGAGCGCTAATTCTGACGAGTTGTTTTTGCGCAAATCCTAAGGATCGAGATGGATATACTGTCCATAAAAAAGATCGGCATCCGGGCCAAAATAATTTTGGCTATGGTTGTTTTGCTAATATTTATCGGCATAATCTCCTTCTGGGCCAGCTATATGCACGAAAAAAAGAGCCTCCTGACCAATATGCAGGACAATGCCATTACCTTAAATCGTGCCCTGATCATCACCATCAGTAACCAGAAAAGTATTGCCGAAAAGGTAAACCTGCAAACACTGGTGGAAGAGTTGTCGCTAACCGAAGGCGTTTTCGGCGTATGGGTTATAGACAATAGTGCTCGAATATCATCCGCCACCTTCAGGGAGCAGGTAGGGGAGGTGACATCTTGCCATTTAGTTCCGGAAGCCTTACAGGGAGGCTATTTTGTAAGTGGATTTGACACCAAGCTGGGAGAGAGTGTTTATTCGGCTGTTTATCCCCTAAAGAAGGGGAATAAGACTTTTGGCGTGCTGGAGGTTGCCTTTGAATTGCGGGAATATCTACGAGCCGACTCAAAAGATCGAAGTCGCATCCTTGGTCAGATGAAGAGAGACAGCCGCATCATGGCCGAATCACTCAGTTACAGCATCAAAAACATGCTGGATGTAAATGAACTAATCCATATTCAAAGATTAGTAGACAGGTTAAGCTCAGAATCCGAGATAATTTCTCAGATCATGATTGTCGACGATGACAGTCGCATCCTCGCCTCCACTGACTTGACTATAGTTGGCATGATTGCCGATGACAAGGGGGTCAGGGCTATTATCAACGGAGCGGATTTCTATACCAGACTATTCCCTCGTCAAAAAACATATATGGTCGACATGCCATTGAGAATCGGTGATGAATTTAAAGGTGTCGTAAATGTGGGTTATGACGCAACAAATTATTACACGCATTTGTCTGAAATATTTCAGTTCGGTCTGCTGATCTCCGGAATGGGTGTCCTGGTGGGAATATTGCTTTCTTTTCAAGTAGCCAACCCTATTGTTAAGCCCGTCCAACTCCTGATAGAGGTTACCAAGAAACTGGCGGCAGGAGATCTTTCCCAAAGGGCAACAGCGAGTTCCCAAGATGAGGTTGGCACTTTGGCGGGTGCCTTTAACCAGATGGCTTTAGATTTGGAACGCTCCAAGGAGGAAATAGATCAACACCGCAAAACTCTTGAGGAAAAGGTGCGGCGACGGACTCAGGAATTAGAAATTAGTAACCAGGAATTAAGGGTCATTCAAAATGAGCTGATGGAAGCCAATATAACCAAGTCAGAATTCTTGAGCATAGCCTCTCATGAGCTTCGCACGCCTCTGACTACCCTGGTGGGATACAGCGAGCTTCTGTTGACAAGGCCCTTAACTGAGAGCCAGAAAAAAGAGTTTCTGGGCTATATTAACGAGGAGTCGATCCAGCTGAGCAAGATTATCGATGACCTGCTGGATATATCCAAGATAGAATCACAAAAGGATTTTGGATTTGTGAAAAAGCCTGTGCCGTTGGCTGAGGTCTTGGAAAAAAACAGCAGGTTCTATTCCCGGGCAGATACCGGTCACCATATTATTACAGAGATAGAAAAAAATCTACCCCTCGTGTATGCAGACGGCAAGAAGATTGGTCAAGTCATTAAGAATTTACTTGATAATGCTACTAAATACTCTCCGGGTGGCAATATTGTATGTAGGGCTTTTACAAAGCATAATATGGTTTGGATTAGCGTCCAAGACCAGGGGATTGGGATATCGCAAGAGGATCTTCCCCGAATCTTTGATAAGTTCTTCCGGGTAACACGGGAAGATACAGCTGATATTAGTGGTACGGGCCTTGGACTTTCTATCGCAAAATATATTGTGGAGTCTCATGATGGCAAGATAGATATCGAAAGCACGTTGGGCAAAGGAACAACAATCGGTTTTGGGCTTCCTATTTTCAAGGAGTAAGGCTTAGAATGAAAAAGATTTTGATTGTCGATGATGAAGAAAAGGTTAGAAAGCTGGTAGAAGTCACGCTCTCTGTTAGCGACCTCGAAGTTCTGCATGCCTCCTCCGGCGAGGAGGCCTTAAAGATAGCCCGAGAGGCCGGGCCGGACATCATTTTACTCGACATCATGATGCCGGGCAAATTGGATGGTTTTGAAGTCTGCAGGCTTCTCAAGAATGACCCCGATACAAAGAGAATTTATATTATTATGCTAACGGCCAAGAGCCAACAAGCGGACAAAAAGAAGGGCCTTGCCTCAGGCGCTGATGATTATTTTGTAAAGCCGTTTAGCCCCATGGAGTTGATGGACAAGATAGATAAGCTCATTGCCTAATCGTGGAGGGAAGGCGTTTTGCAGAAGATATGGCTTGGCGTTATCGTCATCATGATCGGCCTTGGTGTTTATAGTCTTTATGGCTATCTTCGCTTTGAATGGCCGCCGATTGAGGAAGAAGAGTATCTAAAGCCACCGGTGGCAGCACACACTGCTCCTAGCCCCGGCGTAACTCCCAATCAGATAGCAATCGGTTCATCTTTGGCCCTTGGGGGACATGCCAGCTTCTTGGGGACCCAATACCTGCACGGTGCAATGTGCCTGATCAAGGAGATAAACAGCCGGGGCGGCATCCACCATCGCAAGATCAGGGTGATTGCCTATGATGACGAATACGATCCGCCACGATGTGTTGCCAACACAAACAGGTTAATTCATAAGGACAAGGTGTTTTGCCTCTTCTGCTATGTGGGAACACCGACCAGCGTAAAGATCATTGGTATTGTGGAAAAGGCCAAAATCCCTCTCCTGGGTCTTTTCACCGGGGCCGACAAACTGCGCTTTCCATTCCGGCACTATATCTTTAATATCCGATCATCTTACTACCAGGAGACCAACGCTGTGGTGCGCTATTTTGTGGAAGAAAAAGGGTTGCGCCGTATAGCGGTATTCTATCAATACGATGACTACGGGTTTGATGGCCTAAAGGGAACACAGATTGCCTTGCAAAAACATGGCCTTACTCCGGTGGCTACTGGTAGTTTCATAAGGGGGACTCTTGATATTGAAGATGCCCTTAGTAAAATCCGGACATCTAAGGCCCAAGCGGTCATTATGATAGGCACATATAGCCCCTGTGCCAAGTTTATAAAGGAAGCCAGGGCCAAGGGGTATAATCCTTTATTTCATAATGTCTCTTTTGTGGGTGCAGATAAACTGGTTCAGGAGCTTGGTGATGCCGGAGAAGGTGTCTTGATTACCCAAGTTGTGCCCCCGCCTACAGAACGGGTTCTTTTGCCCGCTTGTGAGCAATATTCCCGCCTGTTGGCCAAATATTACCCGAAGGACAAAGCGAATTTTGTTAGTTTTGAGGGCTTTATCAACGCCAGGGTTTTGATTGAAGTGCTGAGGCGCGCAGGACGCGATATTACCCGGGAAAATTTCATCAGGGCAATAGAGTCTCTTAAGGAACACTATGTAGGAATTGGAGCCGTTATTAATTTCGGGCCGCGGGATCACCAGGGGATAGACGACGTATACCTTACTGAGGTAAGGAACGGACAGCTCCAGCTTCTGTTCTATAAGTGAAGATCCAGCCCCTCTCAACTGGCAACGAGCACCTCTTTGTATGATCTTATCACTTCAAGAGCCTCACCTTTAAGGAGAGTTCCTCAAGCTGGGCCGCAGCAGCCTCACAGGGGGCCCCCGTAAGTAGGCAGGCTGCCTTTTGGGTCTTTGGAAAGGCGATGACGTCCCGAATGGAGGTCTGTTTAGCCATCAGCATAATGAGCCTGTCGAACCCGAGGGCAATACCGCCGTGGGGCGGGGCACCAAAGTCAAGGGCTTCCAGAAGAAAACCAAACTTCTTCTCGTAGGTAGCCCGATCAATATCTAATGCCTCAAATACTCTTTCCTGGACCACACGCTGATGGTTACGGATACTTCCCCCGCCAATCTCGGCTCCGTTAAGCACAAGATCATAGGCCCTGGACCGAACAGCAAGTGGATCCTGGGTGAGCCGTTCCATGTCCTCCTCAACAGGGGCTGTGAAGGGATGGTGCATGGCAACATAGCGTTTTTCTTCCTTGTCATATTCCATGAGCGGAAACTCAGTCACCCATGCAAATTGGTACTGGTCTTGGTTTATCAGCCCCAGTTTTTCAGCTAAGTGGCTTCGGAGGTGTCCCAGTGCCTCATTTACCACCTTGGATTGATCGGCTATGAAAAAAACAAGATCTCCAGACTCCATATCCAGCCTTCGGGCAAGCGATTCCTTTTCTGCATCTGTAAAAAATTTGGCAATGGGTGATTGCCAGGCATCGGGTCGAACCTTGATCCAGGCCAGTCCTTTGGCCTTGTATACAGCCACAAGTTCTGTCAGGTCATCAATCTCCTTTCGGGAAAGATTAATGCTTCCTTTTGCATTGATCGCCTTAACCAGGCCTCCGGCCTTAACCACCTCGGCAAAGGCCCTAAATTCAGAAGCCCCGACAATGTCAGACACGTCTCTTAACTCCAGCCCGAATCTAAGGTCGGGTTTATCCAGCCCGAATCGTCCTGTTGCATCTTCATAGGTCAAACGCTTAAAGGGGTGTTCAATCTCTACCCCGAGGATGTCTTTGAAAAGCGTCGTCATCATCCCTTCTGTGACCGCCATTACATCATCTTCTCTCACAAAGGACATCTCCAGGTCAATCTGGGTAAATTCCGGCTGTCGATCTGCTCGTAGATCTTCGTCACGAAAGCAGCGAACAATCTGGTAATAACGGTCGAATCCGGATAGCATTAAAAGCTGTTTAAAGATCTGTGGAGATTGTGGCAGGGCATAGAATTGGCCTGGATTCACCCGGCTAGGCACCAGATAGTCTCGTGCACCCTCTGGTGTACTCTTGGTCAAGAAAGGCGTTTCAATGTCAAGAAATCCCAGATTGTCTAGATAAGAGCGAATGGCTGCAGCTGTCCTGTGGCGTAGCATAAGGTTTTTCTGGAATACCGGGCGGCGCATATCAAGGTAACGATACTGGAGGCGGATAGTTTCGGATACCTGTGCGTTATCTTCAAGGACAAACGGAGGCGTCCGGCACATGTTCAGAATCCTCAGTTCTGAGGCCATTACGTCAATCTCGCCTGTTTTCAACTTGGGGTTGATCATACCTTCTGGTCTGGGTACCACTGTCCCCCGAGCTGCCAGCACAAATTCGTTTCGGATGGCGTTTGCCTTTCGGTGAACCTCCTCGTTGATCTTGGGATTAAAAACCACCTGGGTAATCCCCTCGCGGTCACGAAGGTCCACAAATATCACTCCACCATGGTCCCGCCTGCGCTGAACCCACCCCATTAGTATTACTTCTTTACCTACGTCTTTAGCCGTCAACTCCCAACAGTTATGGGTTCGTTTCATATCCCCAAGGGAGTCAAATAAGATTTTCTCATCTCCGGTCTTCATTATTCCTACCAGTTGTTGTGGGTTTTATCCTGCTAACAACAAATCCTACGAGTCCCCGTAGAGGAACCCTTTCCTGCTCCTTAGTCGTCATATTTCTAAGCACTGCAGCCCCTTCATCCAATTCGCGGTCACCCACTATAAGTACATATGAGGCCTCGAGCTTATCTGCACGGCGCATCTGACTCTTGAGGCTTCGGTCTTCAAGATCCATTTCTGTGCGAAACCTTTGCATCCTGAAATCCTGAACCCACTGGAAGGCCCTATCCTGAGCTCTAACGCCCAAGGCGGCAATAAACAAATGAGACCGCTTTTCAAGACCTTGTACCTGACCCGCCAAGAGTTCTATTAACCGATCCACTCCTATTGCAAACCCGACGCCGGGCTGATCAGGACCGCCCAAGGCCTTCACAAGTCCGTCATATCGTCCGCCACCCGCAACAGCATCTTGGGCTCCTAATGCTCCTGCAAGGACTTCAAACGTTGTTCGAGTGTAATAGTCCAGCCCCCTTACCAGACGGTGGTTTGTCTCATAAGGTATATGAGACATTTTCAAAACATCTTGGACTGTGTTAAAATGGCTCCGGCATTTACTACAAAGTCTGTCCAGGATAGAGGGAGCATCTGTCATAGTTTCCTTACAGGTCGGCACCTTGCAGTCGAAAATTCGTAATGGGTTTTCATCCCGCCGCCTTAGGCAGTCTGAACAGAGTTGCTCAGAGCGATTTGCCAGAAAGGTTTTTAGGTCGTCCTTGAAATGTGGACGGCACTTATGGCAGCCGAGAGAGTTAATGTGAAGCACGATGCCGGAAAGGTCAAGGCGGTTCATAAATTTCATTAACAAAAGAATCAATTCGGCATCCGCCCTGGGATCATGTAGCCCAAAGACTTCGGCGTTGATTTGGTAAAACTGCCGATACCGGCCTTTCTGGGGGCGTTCCCTGCGAAACATTGGTCCGATTGTGTACAGCTTACATACCGGGTCTTTTGCATAAAACTTATGTTCTATGTACGCCCGTACAACCGAGGCCGTAGCCTCGGGACGCAAGGTAAGTGAATCCCCCTTGCGGTCGGTAAAGGTATACATCTCTTTTTCTACAATATCAGTGCCGGCCCCGATACTGCGAGCAAAGAGCTCTGTTTTCTCAAGAATCGGGATGCGCAGCTCAGCAAAACCAAAGTCTTCAAGCAGCTCCCGCACCGTGGCTTCAACATATTGCCAAAGCGCAGTCTCTGTTGGAAGGATATCCTTAAAACCTCTTACCAGCTTGATCATTTGGGCAAGGCCTAGTTAGTGCCCATCCATGAATCGTAAAAACTCAATGGGCACAAGCGTAAGTTTCCAATTCAGAAATGAGCAATTTTCCGCAAGGTCAAGGAAAACAAGGCGTTGCGCGGAGGCGTGCCGAGGTACGTCGCACAAGCAACCCCGCAGTTTGACGCCGATTCAGCCGTTCAGCCGTCGCAGCCAGTGCTTTGGCGAAGTCGGCTCGTAGCCAAGAAGGCTACTATGGCGAAGTCGGC
>JAUWMM010000145.1 GCA_030613145.1 Desulfobacterales bacterium
TCTCCTTAGCGGTTTGCGTGACAGCCGGTTTCGACTTTTTTATTATTGATGCCACGTCCTTGGCCTTCCGGTCAGAAACGGTGCCGGCTTTTTTCACAGTATGGTTGGCGCCGTCCTCAAGCGCAACCAGGCCGACCAAGGCCTTTTCCTTGGCATTCCCGGCAGTTCCAAGCTTTGCTCTAAGAGTACCCAGGTCCTTTGTCAACTCTTTGTTTTCTAACCGGATCGAGTTGTAAGAAACCACCGAACAAATCACAACAGCCAACATAACAGCAATGCAGGCCATAGAGGCGACAAGCAGTGGCTTGCCTATACGAAAAGAGACTATCTTTCCGAGATCACCGATCAAAAGGACTGTCCAGCGCCCCGGTACTTCTTGCATACGACCGAATTTTTTTACTTGTGAATCCTGTTTTAGGTCTCTCGATTGATTTTCCATGCTCCCCCGATGCGTTAGAGCCAGTAGTGTGCTGTTACCAAACTAGCAAAGTACATGCCATCTTTGATGGTTTAGTAAAGTGCTTTTTACCAAAATGCTCAATGTTATTCGCATAGGACTTATTACGAGACCATCAGCAGCAGAAAAAGCCTTTTCATTTCCTACCCCATGCATACGTCATTCCCCTTTTCCAGTACGAAAATGGACACAGATTGTAATAGTAATAACGATTATTGCATTTAGTCCGAAAAATGGGGTCAGCTTTCAGGAAAAGGCTCCCGCCAAATCGTTCAATGAGATACCCCAACCCACAACCCCCTCCCTCCTGGGGATGGGAAGTTGATGGATAGGCACTAATTATAATAGGTTTGAAAGAAGGGCGACTTTGTCTACATGACCAAACCGGACCCTTAGGCCCAAGAAGCGAATCCCCGCCCTTAAGGGCAGCAAGAGGCGATACCTTTGCAAAACTGTCATTTTTTCGTGATGCGGCGTCAGGCTTTGAATTTTAATCCTCGAAATACATAATGTATTCCTCCGGTTAAAATTTTTGCCTTCCTTGCCTGACAAAAAAATGTCTCGTTTTGCAAAGGTCTCGAGGCTTTATACCCTATGAGGGGATAATCAAAACCGTTTCAGAACCCTTTCAAAGCCTGGAAGGGCCTGCGTTATGGTGTCATCATCTACGCAAAACGCAATGCGAAAATACCCTGGTGCCCCGAAGCCGCTGCCCGGCACAGTAAGAATGAGTTCTTCCTGAAGCGCCTTCACAAAGGCAACATCATCTGGAACAGGGCTCTTGGGAAAAAGGTAAAATGCCCCTTTTGGTTTAACAATTTCATATCCACACTCATAGAGGCCATCGCACAGGAGGTTCCTCTTCCGTTCGTATATGGCCGGGTCAACACAAACCCCCTGAAGAGACTGAATGACTCGCTGCATCAATGCAGGGGCATTCACATATCCGAGGATCCGATTGGCAAGGGCCATGCCGGATAGAAGATCTTTTTTATAGGTGGCTCGAGGATTTACGGCTAAAAAACCGATCCGCTCACCCGGAATGGAGAGGTCCTTTGAATAGGACGTTGCAATAATACTTTCAGGATAACAGGAGAATAGCCCCGGGACCTGTTCCCCGTCAAAGGTGATTTTTCGATAAGGTTCATCAGAGATAAGATAGAGGGTCCTGTTTAGTCTGCGGCCTTCCTCCAACAAAAGAGATCCCAACTGTAAGAGGCTTTCCTTGGAATAGATTTGGCCGGAAGGGTTATTTGGAGAATTGATTAGAATAGCCTTGGTCTTTGATGTGATGGCAGCCTGTATGGCATGAATATCTAGCGAAAAATCCGAACTGGTGGACACAGTTTTAAGGACCCCACCGTGATTGTCCGCATAAAAGGCGTATTCCACAAAATAAGGGACCGGCGTTATCACCTCATCACCAGGGTCCAATATAGCCCTCAAGATCACATTCAGGGCACCGGCAGCCCCACAGGTCATGATGATTTCATCTGCCGTGATGGCAAGACCTTGCTCTCCGGAAACAAACTCGGCCACCGCTTGGCGTACAGCTGGATAGCCGATATTGGGCATGTAACTGTGGTGTCCACGGCCTGGTGCTTTTGCCATATCGACCAGAACCTCCTTAAAGTGGGCAGGAGGCTCTAAGTTTGGGTTTCCAAGACTAAAGTCAAAGACATTCTCAGCACCGTGCCTCGCCTTGAGCAGTGCCCCCTGCTCAAACATCTTGCGGATCCACGAAGCACTCTCAAGGAAGGTTTGAACCTTTTTAGCTATTGTCATCTAACCGCATAGGCTCCATACTGTGTCTGTGTCGGCCGTTACAAAAGGCTCTTATACCCTGAAAAAAAGATGCCTATTCTACTGCTTCTACCCGATCTATCTCTGGAATTTCCTGCTTAACAAATCTCTCGATGCCTTCTTTTAAAGTCATCTGAGACATAGGGCAGCCCTTGCACGCCCCCTGAAGACGCACCTTGACCACATTTCCATCAACACTGACAAGTTCAACATCCCCGCCGTCTCTCTGCAGCATGGGGCGTATCTTATCAATGACCGTTTGAACCGATTCTTTCATCATAATTGCCTCCCTTAAATTTTCGGTCAGTAGTTAACATAGACACAATGGTCTATTTTTGCAACCGCTATTAGTGTTACCGTAATTCGTGAATCGGAAAACTATAGAAGCTAACCAATTCAGCTCCTCAGGGCATAAAAATTCTTTTTGAACCGGCCGAATCGCCCGCGGCGGATCGCCTCTCGCATTTCTCTCATAAGACTCATAAAATAATAGATATTGTGTACGGTATTCAAGCGATGGGCAAGCAACTCCTTTGCCATAAAAAGGTGGCGCAGATAGGCTCTTGAGTAGTGCCTGCATGTATAACAAGGGCACCCTGCTTCAACAGGTAGTTCGTCGTCTCGGTACTGGGCGTTGCAAATGTTGAGCGCGCCGGTGCTGACAAAGAGCTGTCCGTTTCTGGCGTTTCGTGTAGGTATTACACAGTCGAACATGTCTGTGCCGAGAGAAACCAACTCCACCAGGTCTTCCGGCGCCCCCACGCCCATGACATACCGGGGGAGCCGGCTCGGAAGCAGGGGAAGGGTGAAGGCCGCAACATCAAGCATCGCCGCCTTCGGCTCTCCCACACTCAAGCCCCCCAGAGCGTATCCATCAAAACCTATACTTGTCAGGGCTTCAACACCGTAAGCACGCAGGTCTTCATACATACCGCCTTGAACAATACCAAAGAGTGCGGAACCTTCCTGGCTGCGGCTCTCCCGGCAGCGCCTTGCCCAGTCAATGCTCAGCTCCAGTGATCTTTGGCTCTCAGTTCGGGTGGCCGGATAAGGGGTGCACTCATCCAAGCACATCATGATGTCAGAGCCCAGTGTCTCCTGGATTTCGATGACCTTCTCCGGCGTCAAAAGGTGTTTTGAACCATCAATATGGGACTGGAAGGTTACCCCCCGATCGGAAATCTTCCTGAGTTTTGACAAACTGAATACCTGAAACCCACCGCTGTCTGTCAAAATAGGCCCATCCCAATGCATAAACCGATGGAGCCCGCCGAGCTTGCCAATCACATCATGACCCGGCCGAAGGTATAGATGATATGTGTTGGCCAATATAATCTGGACACCGAGCCCGCATAGCTCTTCGGGTGTCAGAGATTTGACAGTGGCCTGCGTCCCCACCGGGATAAAGGCAGGTGTTTCGATACAACCGTGGGATGTATGTATCCTTCCAAGCCGAGCACCGGTTTCTTTTGATTTGTCCGTAACCTCAAATTTGAAAGCCATGCTTTTTGTTTCTCTTTGTCTTGATGGTGTCGTAAAAAGTCTTAATAACTTGTCATTTCGACCGTAGGGAGAAATCTTTGTTGTGTAACTTGCTAAAAATACAAGAGTTCTCCCTGCGGTCGAAATGACACATTTACCGAAACCGACTTTTTTACGATTTCATCTTGTCTTGGTCTTGCCGTAGACGGCATAGGGCAGAGTACTTAGAGCAAATGGAAAACGTTATGAGCCATGCCCTCTGTTTAGGCCGGCCGGCCTAAAGGATCAACATCGCATCTCCATAACTATAAAAACGGTACCTCAGACGGATTGCCTCCTGGTAGGCGTTCAGAATAAAGTCGCGTCCTGCAAATGCGGCAACCAGCATCAAGAGCGTTGTCTTGGGAAGGTGAAAATTGGTAATAAAGGCATCAATGACCCCAAACTCAAAACCTGTATAGATAAAAAGATCACATTCGCCGGACCCGGCCCTCACACGGCCGGAAGAGTCCGAAGCAAACTCCAAGACGCGCACCGTTGTCGTACCCACCGCGATTATCCGTCTGCCCTCATCCTTGGCCTTGTTGATGGTCCCTGCAGCCCCTGGTGAAAGATCATATATCTCAGGATGGATTCTATGTTCCCTGACATCGAGGACCCGCACTGGCAGAACACTTCCGGCCCCTACGTGAAGTGTTATTGGAACGATCTCCACTCCCTTTTCTTCGAGCACACCGAGAAGCTCTTTTGAAAAATGGATCCCCGCAGTAGGGGCTGCCACAGCCCCCTTTTTTTCGGCATATACTGTCTGGTAACAGGCTCGATCATCACAGGGTGGAGGCTTCGTCTGATCCCTTTTGATATAAGGGGGTAGCGGAATCCGGCCGATCCTGTCCAGCAGTCTGTCAAAGTCTCCCTTGAACCGGAATTCCAGCATGCATACTCCATTTGTCCTGCCCAGGACAACTGCCTGGAGATCTGCATCAAAGTGGAACTTCGATCCAATACGTGGGCGCTTGGATGTCTTGACCAAACATTCACATCTAAAGCTTCCCATACTCTCACTATTCCCTATCTGTTGACGCCCGCCTGCCACCGAGAGGCACGAGCGGACGGGTGGGATGGTTTGAGCGGGGGTTATAGTTTGTCCAGCATAGCTAAGAAGCAGAACCTCAACTTTTCCTCCGGTCTCTTTCGAGCCAATCAGGCGAGCCGGAACCACGCATGTATTGTTAACAACCAGGAGGTCTCCAGGGGCAAGCAGCCGGGCGATATCGGCAAAACGGCAGTGGGATACCTTTTGCCGGTTCCTTTCAAGGACCATCAGCCGGGATTCATCCCGGGGAGATGCGGGCGCCTGGGCAATAAGTTCCTCAGGTAGGCTATAATTGTAATCGTTTAGCGAATACATGTTTCTGATCGTTGATACTATTCGAAAATATCATATACGATTCACGAATAAGGAATGCCGGTTCATGACCTTCCCAAATAGATCAGGCCAAGTCCGGCAGCCATGAGGAGGAATCCCATGATTCTAAGGTTTGAATCAGGAAGTTCAACAAGCTTTTGGACCCAAACCTTTATCTTGGAAGGCGCTGCAAAGTAAGGAAGGCCCTCCACGATCATCACCATCCCCAGCACGCACAAGAAGAATTCCATAATGTTCCCCGCTTGAGTTTTTTGAAGCTTATAGTATCTACAAATCTCTTTTGTCAAAGCAAAATCAGGCTGGCCTTGTTTGCCTTTAGTGGCATTATTTGATAAAGGATTTCCAAATAGTGTCCATCCACGAAATCGAAAAACTCAATGGGCACAAGCGTAAGTTTCCAATTCAGAAATGAGCAATTTTCCTCAAGGTCAAGGAAAACAAGGGGTTGCGCGGAGGCGTACCGAGGTACGTCGCACAAGCAACCACGCAGTCTTGTCAGCCTCCGGCTGATTGACGCCGATTCAGCCGTTCAGCCGTCGCAGCCAGTGCTTTGGCGAAGTCGGC
>JAUWMM010000026.1 GCA_030613145.1 Desulfobacterales bacterium
TACCCAATGTATTCCTGCGGTTAAAATCTTCGTCTTCCTTGACCGTGCAAAAAATATCTCATTTCTGGATGGACACTAGGTGAGAAATAATAGAGGCTTTATTGCGATCGGTACATCTCGGTTTTGGTATCTCAAGGCGTGGAATAGATAAATGCGAAGAAATAAAATACGATATAACAAACGAGCACTGCTATTAGGTTCCAGTGTCCATTGTTTTGCAAAAGAATGTTCCATCTGAAAAACCATAATGATTTCAAGTCAACCCGCCTCATGGACGGCACGAATTGGTTTACATCGCTGCAATAATTTTCATATGCTTCCCCAAACACTAGCCGCAACTTTTTTTCCTCCCGTTTTACACGGTTCACCATATAAAAATAATACAGCACAACAAAAACAAGGATTACCCAAATATTTCCGGTAAGGAGCAGAAAACCTAGTAGTAGAAAAAAACGGCCTATATACATCGGATTTCTCATTAACATGTAAGGCCCTTGAACAGCGAGTGTTTTATTCTTGTCCAACGCAGCGAAGCACCAAAGCTGAATCGATTCTCCGAATAGGCTCACAAAAAAACCAGGCAAAAACCAAGATGGCTTTATTTGTGGGATTAAAATTACGAATAAAATCAAAAAAATCGGATACCGAAGCTTTAATAGAACCGATCTCGTTGTCTTATTGTTGAAAATCTCATGGGTTCGATTCACTACATTATCAAGCATACTCTCTCCCTCTTTTTCAATTTTGGACTTCCAATTCTTTTCACGCAAACCCAAAAAATGATGTCCTCAAGTACCTACGCCTTTTCTGTCCCGAAGCATGGGAAAAGAGGCCCCTGCGGGGCAGTTAATATCCCCTGGCCCCCTTCGGTCTGAGCTCAGGGTCGAAGACAGACCGGGATCTTGAAAGACTGCGCTCCGTCTTTTCCTGTCGCGCCAGGGCGGGCAACGTCGAATTCTCAATGTCCAATTTTTAAGTATTTATAAGACGGGATTTCCGGCCTTCATTGGACATTGATCATTGAGAATTGGATATTGGATATTCTTCCATATCGACAGAAAATTGTCGATAATGCGCCTATAGGTGCCTAATCATATCACGGATGGACTTTATTGCTCTGCCAGGCAGCCACAGATTGCTCAGTGTCTTGCCCAAGGCAAGCCTTCTCCTCTCCTCATTGCTGATACCCTCAGGAAGAAGTTTTTGTTTTACCTTGAGAAAACCCATCCAGTCAATACCGGCCAGGAAATCCTTGAGCTTCCCTGCCCATGGGATGTAAAGGCATGATGCGAAGTCTACGAGGTAGGGAAGCCCACTGGTATCTATTCCGTAATTTCTCCTGTTTCTCAGGTCCAGATGTAGGACCCCCCTCTGGTGCATCTGCTCAATAAGACTTGAGAGCTTCTCAAAGAAAGCGTCATCGGGCTTTTTTGTTGTAGCCCTGAGGTCTTCCCCTCCCATATAGGTTGTGACGAGTGTGTACTTATCCGGCCTGCCGGTGAGCTTGGGTATACCGGATATGCCCTTTAGCCTAGAGTAGATAAAAGCCTCCCAGGAGACAAGAAGCATCCCCATAATGCGCACAGGCCAGCCCCTGTTCCTGTAAGTCTTTTCCACAAGGCTTCTGCCGTCAACACGGATCAATAAAACATCAGGCCCGTAGATGCGTTTCTTTTTTAAAGCCAAATGTGTCATACCGTCACAACCAGTCGACTAAACGTATTCGGTTTAAAGTTGCTGTCCATCCTCTGGACCTAGTTTTACAATTTTAGCCCTCCAGGGCGTAGGCCCCACGGGCCGGAGGCGAAGCGAGTAGAACTTTAAAAAAATGGCCAAACAGACCAAGGAAAAGGGGTTTGAAACAGCTTATATGACGGTTTCGTAAAAAGTATTTTGCTCACGGAGTGAGAAAAATAGACTTTTTACGAGACCATCTTCTATAGTGTTATTAAATTCGTAGTACCATGAACAGGAAATGTCAACGCGCTTTATCGGTCATCTGCTTCTTAAGGCGGCCGATTTACCTATCGGCAGCGTTCCTCATACGCTTGTATATTCCAATGATATGGCCCGTTGACGGCTCCACTGTTTTCCAGAGCTCGACAAAACGGTGGTCCTCCTCAAGTCTTTTGAAATGCTCATACTCCACATACTCCCATCCTCTCTGGTGTTTTGAGCGCCTCAATTTCACGTTATTGGGATTAACAGGATCAAGGCCAGGATCTATTGCCACAAACACAAAGTCAGCCTGGCCAACATTTTTTGGATATCGGTAAAGCCTGTAACGCAACCGTAACTGGCCCCATCCTGTCAGAATATTTGTAGATACAACAGCCTTCTCCGGCGCTAATTGCCGAAAAGTACTGACCGCTTTCTTATAGGTTTGATTAGGCCAATGGTTGTGCCGGATTGCTAAAGGAAGCGAAATTAGAGAGGTTATAATAAGAATCGTAAGCATATGTCTGATGCGGTCATCAGAGAACTTGTCCCTTATAAAACTCAGCGCCCAAAGTACTGACATGAAAGTAAAGGGTACTAGTGGTGCGGACCATAGTCCTCCTGGGATACGGCAATACATTTTACCGGGAGGGCTGCCTGCCAGAATATTCTGAGCAAGTACCGGTAGATTGAGAACCCACAATCGCCAGCCAAGAACCGGCAGAAAGGCTACCGGAAAGAGGAGCCCAAAGAGGTATCTGGTGGCAGAAGCAGAAAAAACGTATGGAAACATTTTCCAGGGCTTCAGGATGATTGCTGCAAAAATCCCTTCAAGTGAAGTGCCGAAAGATCGGTACATCGTCTTAGTGTAATGATACCCCAAGCCAGACCCATAGGAAGGGATGATCCAATAGAGACATGCCAATAGATACAATATCGAAAAAACAGTGATGGCAACTCCCATTGCACGTTTTCTTTTGAAGAAAAAAATGTAGGCACCGAATGATAATACGGGCAAGGCCATAATCTCTTTAGTCGCTAATGTAAGAAGCAGGAAAGACAGCATGAGAATATATCGATTTTGCGACGAAAACCAAAACGCCCATAACAGAAATGTGATCGTGAATGCCCCTGGAAAGAACGACCATGATGTCGATAAAACCGAGGGATATAAACTGTAACAAACAGTAGCGGCTATGGCCCAATCCTCCCTTTTCAGGAACCTTCTTGATAACAGAAAGAATGGCCAGACGCTAGCTCCCACAATGAGTGCCTGTAGAAAGAACAGTGTAATGGCACTCGGCACAAGCCGGTAGGCCGGCAAAAGTAAAAAGAGGATGGGACGAAAATGTGAGGCAAACATTGAGATCGTATTTTCCTTTGACATCAAGAACTCTTCTGCTGAATGGAACATCCAGAAATGAAAGGAGTTTTCAAACATGCCTCCCTTAATGGCGCTATCCATTGATTCAACAAATATGCCCAGGTCTGGAACGCTAACGTGATTCAAGTAGCGGTAGGTTGGAGACAAAGTAAGGAAAATTACGAGAAGAAAGGTGATTATTGCAATGACTTTGCGGCCGTTCCACACTGTATCTGTGCCAGGTATTCGCAGCCCCATATTGCAAAATATAATGCCGTATGGTCGCCTAATCTGACCGTTGGGTAAAACAGTTATATTTCGTATCTTGATCTTGGCACGTTCAAGCCAGAAATCAATGGTTTGCCCCAGGGACAAACCTGGGGGAGAGGAAACCCATAGCCGCAAGAAAAGGGCTGCCAAAAAATAGGCAAAGGGACGGGGGAATCTGTGGATGGAGACACTGATTGACCCGAACAATTCGAACTTAGCCCCCCCTGCAAGCGCGATGATCATGGCTCCAGCGAAAAGTACCATGATTACGTCAAGCGCAGTTTTAAGCACCATTCTTATCATCACGATCTGCCTTCAGAGCCAAGTGAAACAGTGATCTTCGAATTTTTGCGACTACTCCCCGGCTGCCTATAAGAGCTAACGGCGACAGGCTCACTGTCCCCAGCCATTCGCGCAGGCCCGCGGGCTTCAACTCTTTTAAAACATGCTCCGGCACGGGCGCTTCCACTAGTTCCGCCGCACATCGGAGAGACAGACCAACCGCAAGGACGTTTCCGCTGTCTATGGTCTGCCGAACGATCCAATTCCAGTCAAGCTGTCCGTAAGCCATTTTGATAATCTGACGGAGATCGACCAGGCGAACGAGCCGGTCCAGCTTATGTTCCCAGGATGCATGCAGACAGGATGAGAGCAGTAGGTGATTCGGGCCAAGGCACGGAACAGCACTCCCGTCAATTCCGGCCGTCACAGACCCGTCCCAGAAGCGGGCAAGGGCGTCCGGTCGCGGTACGCATGTTCGCATAACAGGGTAAGCGTCCCAATGCAGTTCGACGGTATGTCTCCCATCAGAAAATGGCCACTCGCCTTTCCGGTTCCAGTATCCCCTGTCACCGATTGGGCGATAATCAAGTTTCAGCAACACTGCCTCTGCCCTAGGCAGATCCTCTTTGTTGCAGATAACGTCTACATCCCGGCAATGGCGCAGAGATGGTTCGGGATAATATTGCACGGCGAGAGCCGGTCCCCGTAGCATCATTGCGGGAATCCCGGCAAGGGAAAGACGATCAAATATCCTTGCGGTCGCCGCCTGCAGGCTCATGGAAAGTACTGTCGCTCGGGAAATAACGCTCTCCGGATCGATCAATGCAGCCGATTCCGGCGTGTCCGGAGTCTCCCGGAGCCATTTTGCCATATGGGTTTCGATACGATGTCGCCGCATCATTTCCCACGTGGCCAGAAGAACGGACTCTGTAATCAAGTTCGGGCTGCCCGGTTTTTCCCCATCGCCTCCTTCCAGCGTGTAATTCAGAATTTGCCTCGTCAGTTTGCAATAAAGAGTCGGGCGCAGTCGAGATACGCTGCACTTTTTAGCCCGTTTGGGACTACCGCGTCGTCTCGATTCGCTGCTGGGTGGTTCGACGTCTTGTAACGCGCAATTCCTGCCGAACCGACCCCGAGACGCCTCTTTGGCCATCAATTGGCCCAACCGCTTTGGAGCATAACCTGTTATGAGCCGAAACGATCCGGCAGATTCCAACAATGGCCACAGGATATCCAGGCTTTCCTGTGCCACGGGCCCGCTGGCTGCAAAAGTGTGGCTCTTCAGTAAAGGCTTTAAAGCCTCGCCAACATTCATTGTCACCAACCGGGGGCCATGCCGATCAACCTGCGTGAAGAGTATGGCAGAGACCCTGGCTGTGGTCGCAATTTTCTCCAGGCCGAACACCTCAATTGGATCGACTGGTATTTTCGCGTGCGTTGACTTGCGAAGGTCAGAAGCCAGGTATGACAATTCCGGGAAAAAGCTAATAGTTCGACGGTTGACATTCATGGGCTTTCGAATTCCCTCCACGCGGATCCCGTCTTGCGACTTTGAAAGAGCGACTAAATCATCCGAAACCAGCCGAAAGCCTTCCCTGGCAAGGGCGATGCTGGTCGTGGTTTTCCCCCCGCCGCTGTCGGCAACAATGATAAGCCCGTCGCCTTCGCGTGTCACAACGCACCCCGCATGCAGGAGCGCCTTACCCCGACGCAGAAGTAGCTCGCGGATCACAGGAATCAAGACGGAATTAAACAAAAGGGGGGATTGTTCATTGGTAAGAGTCTGTGAACAAAGATCAAATTCCTTAAAAGGCGGCCGGCAGACAGCATAGGAACCTGAGGCACTGTCCTTTGCCAGCACGGTGAATCCGCCGTCCGGATCAACCTGGATGACCGGGTTGCGATCCTCGCGCATTGCCTCATAGGGTTTCCGCACTGAAGAAGGCATGGCATCGAAAAAGGTGCCATTTTCCTGCAAGACCATCCTCCCGTCCACACCGCGATCATCCGCTGGTGTGCGACACAGGGCGAACATCTTTTCCATCGCCTTTTCAATTATCAGGGGCGCACCCACAACGCGGATCGTTAGGCCGGCCCACGTATAACACGCGTACTTTACAGAAGATATAGACAATTCCACCCATCCAATGAACCTCCCTGCAGCAAGCTGCAGGGTATCAAAATTGATTAAGCCTTTGTATTCCCCCTCACCCTACCCTCTCCCGCTGTACGGACCGGAGTCAAGGGTTACAAGTGTTCGGGGACATAGGTAACACTTTTTTATTGTTTGAATGTTCTTTTACATTTACCTGTGCAATCTTTTGATTGCAGAAATAAACGTAATGTAAGGCATCGGTTGAGGTCCTACGGACGCAACGCTCCTGCCGCTCGAACCGGGGCGTCTTCGGCGTACCGGGAAGGCAAACGCTTGAGCGAATTCATGCTGTGAGCGAGGCAGCCACCCGTGCACTGTCCGCGACGCAAATAGTCGCACCCCAGGCATTCAGGCATGCAGCCGAATGTTCGGTAACTGAAAGTTTTAATTTGGTAAAAGCGCACGATGTCGTTACGCGTTTCGAACTTGTCGAGGTGGGAGTTAAGTACCTCGGAAAGAGGAAAGCAATGCCAGATGTCCAGGTTCGGGCCGATATCAATAATCGGCTGGCAGACAATTTTGAATCCTTCGCTGCATTTCGCAAGAATCCCGATCTCATCCTCAGAAAACATGCACAGCGTCAGCCCGCAATCGAATCCGATGAGAATGTCTTGTTTAATGCAGTGCTGTGCCATTCGGACGATAGCGCGTCCTGTTTTGCGGTATTCGGAAGGCTTCAGGTAGTCGTTTGCGGCTCCTACAATCGGCTGCGCGATCCCGATCCGAATCCGTTTGCGCAGTTTATAACGGTTTATGTAGTTTAGAAGAAAGTCGAATTCGAACTCCGGCGAAGTCAGCGTTATGCCAACCTGAGCTCTTTGCCCCAATCGCTCTAAGGCGTAACAGGCCTTTTCTTTTTGTTTTTGAGTATCATTTGCCTGTGGAGAAATGTTTGCAAGCACGGATAATCGATCCGGCGACTGTTCGCCCAGAAAATCTGCGACTTTGCGGGACATCATACAGTTGGTGAATAGATGGATGTGGAAGTCCCTGGACAGTCCTTCTTTGACGATATCTATTAGTTCGGGATGCTGTGTCGGTTCGCCACCAAGGAGCCGCAGGTTCCGATCTCCCGAGCGAGCCAGGAAGTCCATGACCTTACGCACATTGTCGCGCGTCATGTGTGTGGTGCTATTTTGTTGCTGGTCTCGACTGATTCTCATCCTCGTTCTTGCGAAGCAAAAGGAACACTTACGCGTACAGCGATTTGTTATTAAGATATTTGCCATATACGCTTCCTAATCATATGAGGAAAATGTAATTAACTTTTTACGAGACCATCATCATTGACGAAATCGTAAAAAGTCTTTTGCGAACGATATTGAGCATTTTGGGAGGAAAGTACTTGAGATGTTCAGCGTTAAGAAATGCTAATTGTTTGAGGGCGATAGCCCGAGTTTTAGCATTTTAGCTGAAGATCTCAAGTGCGCCCAAAATGGTCACGGAGTGAGCAAAATTGATTTTTTACGAATGCATCATCATTAGCTTGCTGAAAACAGGGTGGCCGATTGGCGACTCTGCTAATTAAGTCGAGTTCTTCAAGGTGTCCAAGGATTTCATCACAGCCGTCCATAGATTCAAACGCACGTCTAGCGATGGCTCGGGGGACCTTAATCCAATGGTTGGAGGCGATTCCTTCATCAAATGCTTCGGCCAACACCTCAACCCACTCGTCTCCCATTTTCCGGACACTTTCCGGAACGGTTATAACCGTCACGTGAGGGCTGGCGGCAGACTCGATGGCTGTCCGATACTGGCGAGGCATGGCACCGTCTGCAACGAGGACGATCTCAAGATGCGGCCGAATTACGGCATAGCCCCTCAGAGGGAACGGACGGTTGAGGCTTTCAAGGTCGTTCATCATGCTGGCAACCTTGTCTCCTTTAACCGCGCTCTCGCCTTCGGAGGCAAGCAGAAAAGTCTTAAAATGCCATATGCCGCGGTGAACCAGCTTTTCCACCAGATCGAAGTCGCGAAACGTGCTTGGGGGCGCAATGATCTTAATCCGCGCCGCTCCAGCCAATTGAAGCTGGCCGATAAGCCTCAGGAGCGGCCCCTCGACAAGTCCGTCGCCACCGGCCAATTCGATGTCCATGTCAGCGGCCCTGTTAAGGACGGCCTCGGCATTGTCCCATTTAGCCGGGCATGCCGACTCGGCCGCCGCGCAACCCGGACACTTCAGAGAGCAGCCAGAGTTGAGGCGTACCGGAAGTCTGCCACCCTTTCCGATCGTCTCTTTCGACAACCATGGCGCAGTGGTATGGACCGCTCTTGCCGAAAGGTTGTAGCGCTTCTCGACTTCTTTGGATAGCACCTGGGCTATCTTCAAGACCCTCTCTGACATCCACGCAGTTGAGGTAACAAGATAGGGGGGCCTCGGGTCGAATTCATACCCTAAATCTTCCGCACGCCTTCGAAGTTCTGTTCCGTTTAACAGGCAAAGTTCATTGAAGAAAACGCGCGTTGGCCTTTCGTCGAGCACGAATCGGACGCCACGCAGATAAGATGTGAGCGTCTCGTAGGGCAGGCCGCATATTAGATACAGATTGAACGACGACTTCGTGCGTCTGAGCTGTTCGACTCCCTGGCGGAACTTCTCTGGCAGAAAAGGACGGTGGATAGCCTTGGCCGTGGCCGGATTCGTTGTTTGGAGGCCGACGTCGATAATCGTACACGGCTTCAGACACTCTGCGATTTGCTCCGTAATCCGATTAGCATAGACCTCCACTGAGATTACAGTATTGGGATTTGCGGCTCTGAGCCGTTCGAACACTGCCGTCAAGCCCCGCAAACGTTCAAGGTCACTATTGCAGAGGATGGGGTCCATCACGTGAAAATACGTCGCACCAAGGGAGACCATGCCCTCGGCTTCCTGTCGAAGTCGTTCAATAGACGCTATTCGCACCTTGGACTTTCTTCCACCCTCGAAACAGAAGCTGCAGCGAAACGGACATCCGCGAGATCCCTCCAGCATAACGCCCAGCAGGTTTTTCTGATGTGCCGGAACAAGTCCTGCCAAGATAGACGAGGGGACTTCGTCCAGCGAGGCCACGACCTGGCCCGGACCTGAAAACCGAGTCTCGCCGTTTTCACGATAGCGAAGTCCTGACACCAGCAAAGGATCTCTGAGCGAACTCGACAAAGGATCCCAGTTTTCGAGAAATTGACGGAATGGAATTTCGCCCTCGCCATCGATGATATAGTCGAACTCGGGGACCTTGGTCAGATAGTCGATAACAGAATTAGTTACTTCCTGCCCACCGGCGAGCACCCGCACATCGGGCAAGATTTCCTTGATCTTTTTCGAGACGTGGACGCAAGCTTCTAGATTCCAGATGTTGACCGAGAACCCGACAATCTCAGGAAGCCAGTTGGCCATGATTTCGATAAACCGTTCATAATCATCATTGTTCTTCAACTCCACGTACCGCGTCTCAAACCTTTCTAGCAGGGCCCTTGACTGGTTCGCCACTAGCGAAAGTATCCGAACGGGTAAGCTATAATAGCCTGGAACGTTGATGGCAACAAGAAGTACGCGGGCTTTGGCACCGTCCGCCGGCCACGCAGTACTGTCCCAGTCAAGTTCCAGGTGCTTCCAGTTCGACGACCTTTTTGCCATTCTCACATCTCCCAATACGAGACACATCTCCTTTTGCTATTAGCTGCAACAAATCGCTCACTTCGTCTGGAGCGATCAGGCGTAGGGCTTGCTTCAACTTCACAATCGGTTGCTCGGCGACAAAGAACAGGTTTCTCTTGCGCCTCAAGTAGTGAAAGATGGTGTCCCTATCAAAGAGCTTTACCATATACGCTTCAAAGGTTTTGCTTGTTCCTTGGGGAAGCGACTGGCCGAAGACTTCCAGCCTTCTTTCTAAGTGCAAATTAAAAAAGAAGTTAACGAACGTTAAGGTAAAAAGAAAGATATTGGTCATGCGCGTCCGCCTACACCATGATGTAATGTATTTCCAATCAATGTCGGGACGTACCATGTAAAGAGCAATATCGACAAGCTGCAGTATCCTGTCAAGCTCGTGATGGACAAAGGCATGCGCCACGAGGCCCAATAACTCCTTTTCCTTTGAAAGGCAATATACGCTGCCTTCAGGTGTCGGCATCTTTCTCCTCGACTTGACAAACGCTTCAGAATCGACTGCCGACCGATAACGCTTTATGTTAAGCAACGACCAGTGTACCTCGAAAATCGTGCCGTCAATATGGTAGACAAACTGAGTGCGCAGGATTTGGGCTGGTATGAAACCTTGGGATTTCATCAAGTCCACGATCCGATGCCGATCGCTGGGAGCAATGAGAATATCGATATCCCTCATTGGCCTGAGCCCGGGATCTGGATAACTAAAGTGGGAAAGCGTTAGGCCGCGAAGACCTACAGCCGATATCCCCGCCTTTTCAAGGGTGGAAAATAGTTTGCAGGCTGTTTTCAGCGAGCGAATATTGCTGACCAGACAACGCATCCTCCACTCGTTCCAGCTATTCCGAAGCCCAGCCGGTACGCTGTCTGAGTTCAGAACGTACGCGAATATCGGACCAAGGTTATAATGCAGCACCACATGAATCAACCGGTCCCAGTCAAGTTGATCCGGTATTTTCAACTCTTCCGGGCAATGCACAACAAAACAACGGAGCACATCACGAGTAAATTGACGTTCCAATGATTCGGCCCTACCGCCTGCTTTCAAAACTGTTCCCTTTCTATCGCTTCCCAGGGGTAGTCAGCGGGGCAGCTTACCTTCAAGACTTTCTCAGTGTTTTAGCGATTTTGGAAAATTTCTCGTCCAATCCCCTTGCCCACAGCTTGCGGCGACGCCTTATACTAAGATCAACTTCACGCGTTAATGCCACCAAATCTAACCCCTGGTAGACTTGCGTATAGCCTAGACTTAACTGCCGGGGCACATTTCCGGCAACCGGCAGCAGAAAAGCTCCCACCTGGGACAAAGCGGTTAGACATTTGCTAAGCGGAGCCCTGCGCGAAAAAGATACGCGATCATAGGCGACCAAGATAAACTCAAAACAGCGGCTATCCAGGCGACGGACCAGCAGATTGCCTGCGTTCAACTCCCTGGGTACCACACCCTTCTTATTTAGCGTCGCGATGTAGCGCCCGATCGCTACCACCAGATTGCCAAACAACTCGTT